>JBEIVK010000233.1:0-6088 GCA_040373935.1 Alphaproteobacteria bacterium | reverse complement strand
GTTGCGGAGGGGGGCACCCCCTCCGCCCCAAGATGAGCCGCGCCCGACGAGCCCCGGGCCCTCAGCCGCGGCGGCCGGCCAGCGCGCGCCCGAGCGTGCGGAGGGCGTCGAGAAGGCCCTGGCGCTCTTGCTTCCGGGCGGCGTAGATGGCGACGGCGCCGACCAGGTAGGCGACCGCGAAGATGAACCGCCCCTGCATGCCGGGAACGAAGAGCTGCAGCGCGAACAGGGCCGCCAGCACGATCGCCTGCACGCGGCTGAGGTGCAGGTTGGAGATGACGGCCACCCCGAACAGGCTCTGCGCCGCGGTGAGCAGCACTTCTTCTTGTTGGCGGAGGTCGAAGGGGAGATCGCGGACTTCGCCGGCCGAGATGGACGTCACCACCGGGAGCGTGCCGATGAGGAGCGTCCACTGGTTCACCTTGGAGCTGACCAGGGTGAGCATGCCCTTGCTGAGGTGGCCGCGCAGCACGAGCAGGGCCGCCACGGCGAACTCGGGGGCCTCGGAGGCCAGCGGCGCGAGCCACTGCACGAGCAGGAACTCGTCGATGCCGAGCGACTTGCCGGTGTGGACCAGGGACTCCGCGAAGGGCTCCGCCGCGAGGAAGATGGCCGCGCCCGCCCAACCGAGCAAGAGCAGCACGCCCGCGCGGCGCACCCACGGCGAGAACGCGCCGAGCAGGGCCGCCGGGCCGACGAGGTGGTCCCCGCCGTCGTCGTCGTCGTCGCTGCCGTCGTCCACCCGCACCGCCGCGACCACATAGGCCGCGTACAGCGCGAGGTAGATGCCGGTGTCGACCAGGGTGATGGCGCCGCGGGCGATGGGAACGAGCGCATAGAGGCTCGCGATGAAGAGCACCGCGACGTCCACCCGCGTCGTGGCGGGAAGGCCGATGCCCGGCTTGCCGAAGCGGCCCCACGCGATGAACACGAGCACGGACCAGCCGAGCCCCAGCAGCAGCCGGTTGCCGCCCGTCATGTTGGCGACGGCGAAGCCGGCTTGGGCGGGATCGTGGGCGGCCTTCCAGGCGAAGGTGGCGTCCACGGCGTATTCGGGCAGCACGGCGATGAGCGCGAGGCCCGACACCGCGAGGGCCTGCGGCACGTCCATCTCGGCCGCCTCGACCGCCCAGGACAGCAAGAACGCCGCGCCGAGGATGCTCGCGCCCGCGAGGCCCGCCACGGCCATGTCGGCCATCCCGTGACCGGAGCCGAGCAGGTGGAGCAGGCTCCACGGGACGGAGGCGCCCATGGCCAGGAGGAGGCCGAGCCAGTTGCCGAGGACTTTGCGGGGGTCGACTGAGGCGTGCATCCGGGCGCGGTAACCGGGCCCGCGCGCGCCGGTTAGGCCGGGAATGTCCAGAGCCCGTCAGGGGCGGGGAGGCGCGATGAATCCGGCGATGATGGGCATGTTGCAGCAGATGCAGGCGATGCAGGCGCAGGCCGCCGCGCGCGAGGTGGTGGGGCAGGCGGGCGGCGGCGCGGTGCGGGTGGTCGCGAACGGCGCCCTCGACGTCGTGCGGGTGCAGGTCTCGGAGGCCGCGCTCGCGGATCGCGAGCTTCTCGAGGACCTGCTGGTGGTCGCCACCAACGACGCCCTGCGGCAGGCCCGCGAGGCGATGGCCGGCCAGATGGGCGGGTTGCTGGGCGGCATGGGCGGGCTTTTCGGCGGGTAGGCGGGCGCGCACGGGCGGTGCTACGGTGCAGCGGGGAGGGTGGAGCCATGATCGCGCTGCTGCTGTGGGGGTCGGGGGCCGCGCAGGCCTTTTGCGGGCACTACGTCGGCGAGGCCGGCGCGGAGATCTACAACAACGTCAGCCAGGCCGTTCTCGTCATGCAGGGCGAGAACGCGGTGCTCACGCTGGCCAACGACTTCGAGGGCGAGGTCACGGACTTCGGTCTGGTGATGCCGGTCCCCACGGTGCTCGGGCCGGAGGACGTCTCGGTTCTGGATCCGGCGATCTTCGCCCGGTTGGACCAATACTCCGCACCGCGTCTCGTCTCGTACACCTGCGACGACTTCGCCAACGAGTACGACTACGACTCCGGCGGCGGCTCCGGCGCGCCCGCCGATGGCTCCGTGACGGTCGAGGCCAGCTTCTCGGCCGGCGAGTACGACATCGTCGTGCTGAGCGCGACGAACGGCAGCGCGCTGGTGGACTGGGCGGCCGACAATGGCTTCGCCATCGGCGCGGCGGCGGTCGACTTGCTCGACGAGTACATCGCGGCGGACGCCTACTTCGTCGCGGCCCGGGTCAGCCTGGACGCCGCGGCGGGAGGCCCGAGCTACCTGTCGCCCATCCAGCTTCGCTACCCGGTGGCCTCGGCGTCGCAGTTCGTCCTGCCCATCCGCTTGGGGACGCTCAACGGGAAAGAGCAGCAGGACGTCATCCTGTACACCATCAACGACTACGCCGCCGGCAGCGCCTCCGTCAGCAACTTCCCGGAGCAGCCGGTCGAAGACGAGTGCATGTGGGCAGACGACGGCAGCGGCTTCGCGGCGTTCTACGCCGCGCAGTTCGCGGGCGCGCGCCCCGGTGGTGAGCCCGGGTGGTCGCGCGAGTACGCGTGGGGCGGCGGCTCCTGCGACCCGTGCACGGGCGAGCCGCCCTCCGCCGCGGACCTCCTCGCCCTCGGCTACCCGGGCGATGTCTTCGAGAGCTTCTTCACGCGGCTGCACCTGCGCTACGCGCCCACGGACATCTCCCAGGACGTCGTCGTCGCCCTGTCCAACATCACCAACTCCGAGCAGATCCGGTACATCGAGTACCTGCCCGAGCTGGAAGACCGCTTCCCCATTTGCGGGCTCGGCTTCGCCGAAGACCCGGGCTCCTGCGACGACGGCAGCGGCGATGGCGCGGGCGACGATGGCGGCGGCGGGAGCAGCGACGGGGACGACGCCCCGGTGCCGGATCTCAACGGCCCGGACTTGGCAGACCAAGCGGGGCAGGAGCCGAAGGGCTGCGCGTACGGCTGCGCCGCGGGCGGCGGTGGGCCCGCAGGCGGGCTCGGCGTCGGCGCGCTGGTCGGTGTCCTGGCGCTGGTTCGGCGGCGTCGGGGCGCGGGGCGTTGATGCGGCGCACGGTCGGGCCCGGCTGGCTCGCGGCGGTGGGGCTCGCCTGCGCCGGCGCGCCGGGTCCGGGCCGCCCGCCCGGGCCGGGGGACACCGGGTCCGCCCCCGGAGACACCGGCTGCGCGGCGGCGGGGCCGTCTCTGGACGTCGGCGGGGGCGCGCTCGCCTTCGAGCCGGTGGACGAGCTGTCTGACGCGGTGATGGTGCACGGCCCCCAGGGCGGCTGGCACGTCCTCGGCAGCGCGCGGGTCTGGAACACAACCCCCATCGTCCGGCTCAACTACACCATCACCGTCGAGCGCACGGGCGCGCGGGTCTCCAACAACGACCTCTACGTCCAACTCGTGCCCGAGCCGCCCTGCGCCGGCGTGTACCCGGGCATGTTCGGCTACCTCGACGTCTCCGCCCTGGCCGACGGAGATCGCGACACCCCGCCCGAGCTGCTCGTCGGGGAGGTGCTCATCTTGGCGATGCGCGCCGAAGACGAAGCCGGCGTCGTCGTCGAGGGGGCGCTCCGTGTCGTCGCCGCGCCGGACCCCATCGACGCCGGCGCCGCGGCGGCGCCTTAGCGGGGGGCGGGGAGGTCCAGCGCGTCCAGCGCGGCGCGCAGCAGCACATCGACCGGCGCCGGCTTGGGCACCCGCGCGGCCACCCGTTCGCCCAGCACCTCGATCAGCGCGAAGTCGGTGCAGGCCGTGTGGGCGAGGACCTTCGGCGGGCGCGGCAGGCGGTCGATCTCGTCGAGCAGCACCAGCCCGCCCAGGTGCTGCACGGTCTCTGCGTAGCGGCGGGCCCGCGGTCCGAGGGCGGCCCGGGGTTGGCGCCCGAGCGGGATGAAGATGTCGGTGACGACGAGGTCCACCGGCGCAGCGTGCAGCGCCGTCACCGCCTCCTCCACGGACACCGCGACGGCCACATCGGCGCCCAGGGCGTCGGCGAGGATCGCCGCCACGGCGCCGACATGCTCCGGGTCATCGTCGACGAACAAGACGCGCATGCGGACTCCGTGCCCGGAGCTTCACCCGTTCCGGGCGCCTCGGCCCGCCGACCGGGCGGGATATGGAGCGGGGCCGGAGGGCGTGTGCTGTTCGCTTCAATCGTCTGGGTGGGCCTGTTCGCCTGCGCGCCCTCCTTCCCCGTGTCCCGCGAGCGGCTGGGCCCCTTGCGGATCGTCGGGGTCGGCGCGCCCGACGGTGTGCTGCGCGCGGCCGTGTGGTCCGGAGAGGGCACGCTCCACGCCGAGGCGCCCACGCTGCGCTGGTGGGTGGACGGCGCGGCGGCGGGCACTGGCTGGGAGGTCCCCGCGCCAGAGCCCGGGGCGGAGGTGCGGCTGGAGGTGGAGACGGCGGGCGGCGCGCGTCGGGAGGCCGTCTGGGCGGTGGCCGCGGCACCGGCGGCGTTCTCGCTCGCGCGCGCGTCCGTCGCCGCGGGGGAGGACCTCTCCCTCGGCGCCCGGCGCGGCTGGTCCGAGGCCGCGGTGGCGGGCGGCCCGGCGGCCGGCGAGGCCCTGCGCTTGCGCGCCGTGGCGGAGTCGGGCGATGCGCCGCCCCTCCGGGTGCGGTGGCGCGTGGAGGACGGCGGCGGCACCCTGCTCGCCCTCGAGGACGACGCGACGGACCTCCTGCCCGAGGCGGTCGTGTTCGACGACGGCGAGGTGGTGTCGCGCGACGCGCTGGCGCTGCCCGTCACGCCGCTGGTCCAGGCCATCGCGGTGGACGGCGCGGGGGGCAATCGCTGGCTCTGGGCCCATGCTCCGTTCCGCGACGGCGCGCCCGCGCCGCTGGCGCGGGTGGGTGAGCTGCGCCTGCCCTTCGACGCCCCGGCGCCAGGCCTCTGGGCCGTCACGCTGGAGGGAGTGACCGCCGCCGGCGTCGCCGCCTTCACGGGCGCGGCGCCGGTCACGACCCTCGACGCCCAAGACCCGCTGGACTGCGCGCCCGCCGATGTTCCCTTTGACCTCGCGTGGGCCATCGAGGGCCGCTGCGGGGCGGACAGCCTGGACGGCCGGCGCGTCGTGCTGGAGGTGCGCTGATGGCGGCGCCGCTCCTCGGGTGGGCCCTGTGCGCCGCCGCCCTCGCCGCAGAGCTGCGCGGGGTGGTGCGGGCGCGGGGCGCCGGCGATCCGGTCGCGGACGCGGTCATCACGGCCGGCGACGCCGCGGCGGTCTCGGCGGCAGACGGCACCTTCCGCCTCGATGTCCCGGCCCTCCCGGCAAGCCTCACCGTCTCTGCGCCGGGCTTCCTCCCCGAGGCGCTGCAGGTCGACAGCGCCGACGGGCCCGTCCGCGTGTTCTTGCGCGTGGAGCCCGCGCCGCCCGAGGTGGTGGTGGAGTCGCGCGTGGACAGCCCGCACGGCAGCCGCCAGGTGCTGGACCGCGAGCGCGTCGAAAAGACGCCAGGAACCCACGACGACCCGATTCGGCTCCTCCAGGCCTTGCCCGGGGTCGCCATCACCCCCGAGTACAGCCCGACGGCCGGAGACGTCGCCATTCGCGGCGCAATGCCCTTCGAGAGCCGTATTCTCCTGGACGGGGTGGAGATCCCCTTCCTCTACCACTTCCAGCAGTACGCGTCGGTCATCCACACGCGGCTGCTCGACGAGGTGGCGGTCTACCCGTCCTCGACGGCCGCGGCCTACGGCGACGCGGTGG
Source organism: Alphaproteobacteria bacterium (assembly GCA_040373935.1). GTDB lineage: Bacteria > Myxococcota_A > UBA796 > UBA796 > UBA2385 > JBEIVK01. The sequence continues at coordinate 365 of JBEIVK010000233.1, read as the reverse complement.
GCGGCGTCGTGGCGGTGCGCACCCGCGAGGCAGACCCGGCGGCGCTGCACGGCGGCGTCAATCTCAACGCCATCATGGCGGGCGGCTTCGTGCAGGCCCCGGTGTCCGACACGGTGGCGCTTTCGGGCTCGGCCCGGCGTTCGTTCCTCGATCTCGCCGAGTCCGGCAACGACCAGTACACCGCCTGGCCCGTCTTCTGGGACACGCTGAGCCGCGCCGATTGGCGGCCCTCGCCGGGGGTGCGCCTCGCCGCCACCGTCATCGGCGCCGGCGACGCCTGCGCCCGCTTCCCCGGGGACACCGCGTCGCTCGACCCGGTGGAGGTCGAAGCCTCGCCCGTCTTCGCGCTGGACCGGCGCTTCTAC
>JBEIVK010000078.1:0-10687 GCA_040373935.1 Alphaproteobacteria bacterium | reverse complement strand
TCACCGACGCCGCGCGCCGCCGCCAGCACGCGCAACGCCCGCGCAGCCTTGCCAAGCGGGCCCGCGGCCTCCCAGGCCACCCGCGCCTCCTCGCCCCGCGCCGCGAGGGCGAGCTGATTGACGCGCAGCAGGTGGGACCAGTGGTGAACCGCGTGAACCATCGCCGGGCCGATGCGCACCGGGCGCGCCGCGTGCGCGAGGGCGGCGGGCACAGGCCCCGGGTCGAAGGTGCGCAGGCCGAGGCCGACCGCGCGCACGGGCAGCGCTTCGAGCGGGCGCCCGTCGGACCACCCGAGCGCAAAAACACCGCGCGCCGGCCCCTCTTGCAGCGGCCACGTTGCGAGGAGGAAGTCGTCGTCGTCCACGCGCAAGCGGCCGGGCGCCCCTCCGTCGCAGAGGCGGCGCAGGGCCTCGGCGGTGAACCAGACGTCATCGTCGAAGACAAGGTGCGGGCCGTCCGGCGCGGCAGGGCCATCCACAACCGCGAAGCCCGCGGCGGCGCAGGCGGCGTCCTGGGCGGACCGAAGGGTGCCGTCGAAGACCATCAGCGACGCCGCGGCGTCCCCGAAGGGGGCGAGCGCGCGGCCGGAGGGCCGGCGCCACGCGCGCTGGGTCAGGCGCCGCGCGGGCATCGGCGATCCCAGCAGCGGCCGGGCGCCGCACACACGGTGCGCCCGGGAAAAAACCGGACTCCGGCGGGCAGGCCAGACGATGGCGCGTGCATTTGGCCTCTCCGTGGCGCCGCGCGGGCCGCCGCTCTGGCATCCTGGGCGCGCGCCGGCGCGTATCCCGCCGACGCAGGGAGCGCGCATGTCCGGGAGCGCCTGGAGCCTTCTGCCCGTCCTGCTCGCCGTCGGGCTGTCCATCGGCACGCGGCACGTCGTGCTCTCCTTGGGCGCCGGGGTGCTCTGCGCGGCGCTGCTGCTGCAAGGTGGGGACCCCTTCGCCGCGCTGGTGTACGCCGCCGACACCCTGGTCCTCGGGGCCATCGCCGACAAAGACCACGCGAAGGTGACCCTCTTCAGCCTGTTCGTGGCGGCGACCGTGGCGGTCGTGTCGCGCGCGGGCGGCACCACGGCCTTGGTCGGGCTCGTCGCGCGGGTTGCGCACGGCCGCCGCAGCGCGATGGCCGCCGCCTGGATCAGCGGCGCCATCGTCTTCTTCGATGACTACGCAAACTGCCTCGTCGTCGGCCACGGGATGCGGCCGCTCTTCGACCGCGCCAAGGTCAGCCGCGAGAAGCTCGCCTTCATCACCGACGCAACGGCCGCCCCCGTCGCGAGCGTGGCGATGGTCGGCACCTGGGTGGGCTACGAGGTTGGCCTGCTGGACGAGGCCCTGAAGGCCGCCGGGCGCACCGAGGACGCCTACGCGCTGTTCCTGGAGGGGCTGCCCTACCGCTTCTACCCGTGGGTGCTGCTTGCGCTCGTCGGCGCCGTCGCGCTGCTCGGGCGTGACTTCGGGCCGATGCGAGCCGCCGAGGCCCGCGCGCTCCGCGGGCCGCCGCCCCCCGACGCGGACGCCGGCGACGCGGCGGTGCCCCCGGCCTGGGTCGCCGCGGTGGCGGTGCTGCCCATCGGGGCGCTGCTGGGCTGGACGGCGCTCTCGCTGTGGCGGCAGGGCAGCGCGGCGGTCGGCCCCGACGCGCCCCTCTTCCGCATCATCGGCGCGGCGGACGGCTACCAGGCGATGCTCGAGGCCAGCGTCGTCTCGCTGGCCCTCGCAGGCGCCCTCGCCCTCGCCAGCCGCCGGCTGGGCCCCCGGGCGGTGGCCGACGGCGCGATGCAAGGGATGGCCGGGCTGTTTGAGGCGCTCGTGGTGCTGGTGCTGGCGTGGAGCCTCGCCGGCGCCATCGAGTCCCTCCACGCCGCGGACTTCGTCGTCGCCGTGCTGGGGCCCCACCTGCCCGCCAGCCTGCTTCCCACCGCCATCTTCGTCGCCGCCGCCGCGCTGAGCTTCGCGACGGGGACCTCCTTCGGGACGATGGGCGTGCTCGTGCCACTCGTCATCCCGCTGACGATCGGCGTTGACCCAGCCCTTCTGGTGCCCGCCAGCGCCGCTGTCCTCTCCGGCGCCATCTGGGGCGACCACTGCTCCCCCATCTCCGACACCACGGTCCTCTCGGCGACGGCCTCGGGCTGCGACCTCCACGCCCACGTCGAGACGCAGCTCCCCTACGCCCTCGCCGGCGGCGCCCTCGCCGTGCTGTTCGGCACCCTGCCCTCCGGCTTCGGGGTGCCGGCCTGGCCCTGCGTGCTCGCCGGCTGCCTCGCCGCCATCGCCCTGGTGCGGTGGGCCGGCCGCCCGCCCGCGCTCAGCCCTTGACCGGCTTCATTCGCCCGCTGGTGTACCGGCCCCAGTAGTCGTCGAGGGCGGCCTTCACCTTCCCGGACAGCAAGACGCCGCCGAGGATGTTGGGGAAGGCCATCCCGAGCACCATCAGGTCACTGAAGTCGAGCACATTCGACGGCTTGAACACGCACCCAAGGAACGTGAACACGAGAAACAGCACCTTGTAGGGCAAGGTGGCGCCGCGGCCGAACAAGAACGTCGCGCAGCGCTCCCCGTAGTAGGACCAGGAGATCATCGTGCTGAACGCGAACAGCACGACGGTGAACGTGAGCACGTACGGGAACCACGGCAGCACGGTCGCAAAGGCCGCGCTGGTCATGAGCACGCCGTCCGACCCGCCCTGCTGGTAGGCGCCCGTCACCACCACCACGAGCCCCGTCATCGTACAGATGATGATGGTGTCGATGAACGGCTCGAGCAGCGCCACGATGCCCTCGCGCACCGGCTCGCTCGTCGTCGCCGCGCTGTGCGCGATCGACGCGCTGCCGACCCCGGCCTCGTTGGAGAAGGCCGCACGCCGAAACCCCTGGACCATCGCGCCCAACAAGCCGCCAACCCCCGCGTCCAGGGAGAACGCCGCCTCCAACATCGTCCCAAAGGCCGCCGGGATGGCCGCCGCGTTGGCCCCCAACACGAACAGCCCCGCCACGACGTACACGCCGCACATCAGCGGCACGATGACCTCGGCCGCCGCGCCGATGCGCTTGATGCCGCCGACAATGACGAGCCCCGTGAGCCCGGCGAGCACCAAGCCATACAACCAGCCGAGCCCCTGCAGCGCCGGAACCACCGACGCGAGGATCTGATACGACTGGTTGGACTGGTACATGTTGCCGCCGCCGAAGCTGCCGCCCACGCACATCACCGCGAACACCACCGCCAGGACCCGCCCCAGCGTGCCGAGCCCGCGCTCGGCGAGGCCCTTCTCCAGGTAGTGCATCGGCCCGCCCGACACGGCGCCGTTGCCGTCCACGACGCGGTACATGAGGCCCAACGTGCACTCGTGGAACTTGCTGCTCATGCCGAGGAAGCCAGCGATGACCATCCACGGCACGGCGCCGGGCCCGCCCACGCTCACGGCCACGGCCACGCCGGCGATGTTGCCGAGGCCGACGGTCGCCGACAGGGCCGACGAGAGCGCCTTGAAGTGGCTGATCTCCCCGGCGTCTCCCTCGACGTCGTAGCGGCCGCGCGTGACGTCGATCGCGTGCCGAAAGGCGCGCAGACTGATAAAGCCGTTTCGCAGCGTAAAGAAGACGGCACCCGCGACCAACCAGGCGACCACGAAGGGCACCGCCAGCTCGCCCGGCTGGCCGTTGTCCCAGAAGGCGAGATCGAAGAACATCACCTTCGCGAGCGGCGCGACGAGCCACGCCCCGAAGGCGGCGTCCGCGTCCTCCAAGGGGCCCGCCCAGGCAGCGCCACTCCACGCGACGGCAAGCAAGGCGGTCAGCAACACGACGCGAGACATGCGGGCTCTCCACTCGGGGCGAAGCGCAACCATACCGGATGCTCCGCGACGGGTAAAGCCCCGCCCTCGGCCTGCGGCCGTCGGTCGCCCTGGCCCGTCCCTTTCCCCGACGCCCCCGCCGCGCTACGGGGGCCGGCATGCGCGGCAACCATCCTGTCCTCTCCCTTCGTGAGCTGGTGCTCCTGCCCGGCATGGTGGTGCGTCACCACGCCATCCGCCTGCCCGAGACCGCCTCCATCGAAGCCGCCCTCTCCGGCGGCCCCCCGCTCGTCGCCGTCCCGCAAGTGGACCCGGCCGAAGAAAACGCCGATGTGGCCGAGGTCAGCACCGTTGGCTGCCTCGTCGAGATCCAGCGCGTCGTCCGCCTCGGCGACGGCACGCTCCGGGTCCTGCTCGAAGGCAAAAGCCGCGTCCACATCCAGGACCTCCACGGCGTCGAGGACGGCGGCCTGCGCGCGCACATCCGCCCCTTCGTGGACCTGTCCCAGGATGCCCGCAACATCGAGCTGATGGCCGGCCGTCTCCGCGAAGGTCTTCGCGCCCTCATCCAGGCAGACCCCCAAAATCCGCCCGCGCTCGCCCGCCTCGCCGAGCTGGACGCGCCGCCCGCGCGCTTGGTGGACCAGGTCGCCGCCAACCTCACCATCCCGCACGACCGCCGGGTGGCCTACCTCACCGAAGCATCGGTGGACCGCCGGGTCTCCACGGCGCTGGTGATGTCGCGGCCGAGCTTCAGCTCCAGGCCATCACCGGCCGCGTGCAAAAAGAGGTGCAGACGCGCCTCGACAAACAGCAGCGGGACTACTTCCTGCGCGAACAGATCGCCCGGCTCCGCAAAGAGCTGGGCGACAGCCCGGACGTCGGCGACGACGCGGCAGACCTCGAAAAAAAGCTGCGCGAGGCCAACATGCCCGCCGCCGCGCTGGACGAGGCGCTGAAGGAGCTGGAGCGCCTGCGCCGCATGCACCCCGACGCCGCCGAGTACCACGTCTCGCGCACCTGGCTCGAGTGGCTCGCCGCGATGCCGTGGACGACGGTCACCCCCGACAACACGGACCTCGCACACGCCCAGGCCACCCTCGACGCAGACCACTTCGGCCTCGGCAAGGTGAAGGACCGCATCCTCGAGTACCTCGCCGTCCGCACGCTCAAGCCGGACGGCCGCGGCCCCGTGCTCTGCCTCGTCGGCCCGCCCGGCGTCGGCAAGACCAGCCTCGGCCGCAGCATCGCCAAGGCGCTCGGCCGCCAGTTCCAGCGCGTCTCCCTCGGCGGCATGAAAGACGAGGCGGAGATCCGCGGCCACCGTCGCACCTACGTCGGCGCCCTGCCCGGCCGTCTCATCGCCGCGCTCAAGCGCGCCGGCTCTCGCAATCCCGTCATCATCCTCGACGAGATCGACAAGCTCGGCAAGGACTTCCGCGGCGATCCCGCCTCCGCCCTCCTCGAGGTGCTGGACCCGGAGCAGCACCACGAGTTCATGGACCACTACCTCGACACGCCCTTCGACTTGTCGCAGGTCCTGTTCATCTGCACCGCCAACGACCGGGACCCCATCCCCTCGGCCTTGCGGGACCGCCTGGAGATCGTCGAGATCGCCGGGTACATCCAGGAAGAAAAGGCGCGCATCGCGCAAGACCACCTCATCCCCCGCGCCCGCGCCGCCCACGGCCTGCCCGAAGGCTTCCTCACCGTCACCCCGCGCGGCGTGGACGAGCTCATCGAAAAGTACACCCGCGAGGCTGGTGTTCGCCGCCTGGAGCAGCGCATCGCCGCCCTGCACCGCAAGGCCGCGCGGCGCCTCGTCGGCGGCGAAGACGCGCCGCTCACCGTCGACTCGGCGTCGGACCTCAAGGCCCTGCTCGGCGCCCAGCGCCACTTCCCCGAGCTCGCGGAGCGCGCCGACCTCCCCGGCATCTCGATCGGCCTCGCCTGGACAGAGACCGGCGGCGAGATCCTGTTCATCGAGGTCACGCGCTACGCCGCCCCCGGCGAGGGGCTCAAGCTCACCGGGCAGCTCGGCAGCGTCATGAAAGAGTCCGCCGAGGCCGCGCTCACGGTGCTGCGCTCCCGCGCCGCCAGCCTCGGCATCGACCCGGCCGCCTTCAAGGACACCACCATCCACGTCCACATACCCGCGGGCGCCATCCCCAAGGACGGCCCGAGCGCCGGCATCGCGCTCGTCACCGCCCTGGCCAGCCTCTTCACGGGCCGGCTCGTGCGCCCCGCCCTCGCCATGACGGGCGAGCTCACGCTGCGCGGCAAAGTCCTGCCCGTCGGCGGCATCAAGGAGAAGGTCCTCGCCGCGCGCCGCGCCGGCGTCACCGACATCCTCCTGCCGCACCACAACGAGGGCGACCTGGACGACGTCCCCGCATCCCTCCGGGCCGAGCTGCGCTTCCACTTCGTGGACCGGGTGGACCAGGTCTTCGACCTCGCGCTCGGCGACGCCCTGCCGGCCTAAGCCCCGCGCGTCGCGGCGACACCCTCCCGGGCTTTCTTCTGAGGGCAGGGGAAACCAAGGTTTCCCCCGCAACGCCCCCTTCCTGTCCCGCTCAGCGCGGCTCGCGCGGGTCGTAGGGGTTCAGCTCGGCGAAGCGCTCGATCAGCGCGCGGCTCTCGTCGTCCAGCGAAGCCGGGAGCACGACCCGCAGCTCGACGAGGAGGTCCCCGCCGTCCGCCGCCTTCCCGCGCACGCGCACCCGCGCGCCGTCGCTCGCCTTGCAGGGCGGAAGCGTCACGTGCACGCGGCCCTGGGGCGTGTCCACCGGGATGCGCCCGCCGAGCAGCGCCTCGACGATGCTCACGGGAACCCGTAGCACCTCCTCGGCGCCGGCCGCGGCGCGGGGCGGCGGCGCAGCCCCCTCGGCGCCGCGCACGTTCACCCGCGGGCCGGCGGCCCCCGGCGTCTTGAGGGCGTCCGGCATGGGCACGCCCTTGGGCCAGGTGGAGGCGTCGAAGCCGGGCGGCAACCCCTTGCCTTGACGCGCCTCCCGCACCCGCCCGGGCTCGGGCGCGACCAACCGTACGTCGCAGACGAGGTCCCCGGAGGTGCCATCGGTCCCCGAATCTCCGTAGCGCGGCACCCGAAGCGTCTCGCCGTGCCGCGTGCCGGGCGGCACGCGCAGGTCGTGGATTTCGTCGTAGCGCGCCACAGAGGCGCCATCCTCGCTCAAGCGCATGCGCGGGTAGTGCAGCGTGACGGTGCCCCCGTGCTGCGCGACATCGACCGGAACGTCCACCTGCAAGGTGATGTCCCGCCCGGGGGAGCGGCCGCCGCCCTCGCCCCCGCCGTAGGCCCGGCGGTTGTCCGGGCGCGGGCCGCCGCCACCGCCGCCGACCGCTTGGCCGAGCCCTCCCGGGAACGCGTCTTCGGGCGGCGCTCCGCCCGCCGTGCCGCCGCCAAAGCCGAAGTCGCCCATGAGGTCGTCCAGGCTCATGCGGTTGGAGGCGGACTTCCAGCGCTGGCGGTCCGCTTGGCGCCCTCCACCCGGGCCGGGAGGCGCGCTCCACCCCTGGCCCGTGTAGAAGCCGCCCGGCATGCGGTAGCCATCCGATTGCGGGTTGCCGCGGAAGCTGGGGGGCGGGCGCCGCGTCGCGCCGCGATCGTAGCGCGCGCGCTTCTCCGGGTCCGAGAGGACCTCGTAGGCCTTCGTCGCGCGGTCGAAGCGCTCCGCGGCCGCCGGATCGTCGCCCACGCGGTCCGGGTGGCACTCCAGCGCAATCTTGCGGAACGCCTTCTTGATCTCCTCGGGCGTGGCGGCGCGGGCCACCCCGAGCATGTCGTAGAGATCACCCACGTAGGGCACGGGCCCGGACATCGCGCCTCCGCTGGCCTTGGAGCCATGGCAGGAAGATGATAGCCCTTTGCGAAGGTGCCGGCCCGCCGACACTCCACCGCCCCCGGGTTGACGTCACGCCACCGCGGACCTACCCTTCAGGTCCCCCCCGGATACCTTCGGAATGCCCAAGTACCCGTCCACCTCCGGCCTCGCCTGTTCGTTCTGTCACAAGCCGCAGCGCGAGGTGGACAAGATCATCGCCGGCCCGCAGGTCTACATCTGCTCCGAGTGCATCAAGCTGTGCCTGGAGATCATCCGGGAAAACAACCAGCCCAAGCCCATCACCTGGGGCCAGCAGAAGGTCCCGCCTCCGGCGCGCATCAAGTCCTTCATGGACCAGTACATCGTGGGCCAAGACGCCGCGAAGCGTCGTCTCGCCGTGGCGGTGTACAACCACTACAAGCGGCTGGAGGCCAACGCGCGCACGGGCGAGGGCGAAGTCGAGGTCCAGAAGAGCAACGTGCTGCTCATCGGGCCCACCGGCACCGGCAAGACGCTCATCGCGCAGACCCTCGCGCGCTTCCTTGACGTCCCCTTCGTGGTCGCCGACGCCACCACCCTCACGGAGGCCGGCTACGTCGGGGAAGATGTCGAGAACATCATCCTCAACCTGTACAACGCCGCCGGCAACAACATCGAGAAGGCCCAGCGCGGCATCGTCTACATCGACGAGGTCGACAAGCTCGCCAAGAAGGCCTTCACCTCCTCGGTGTCGCGCGACGTCTCGGGCGAGGGCGTGCAGCAGGCGCTGCTCAAGATCGTGGAGGGCCGCATGGCCAACATCCAGGTCAAGGGCAACAAGCGCATGCCCAACCAGGAGTTCCTCCAGATCGACACGTCGAACATCCTGTTCATCTGCGGCGGCAGCTTCGAGGGCCTCCCGCGCATCATCGAGCAGCGCCTCGGCCGCAAGACGGTCGGGTTCTTCGCGGGGGACGGCGAGGCCGCCGACGGCCGGGCCATCGACCACAAGCGCATCCTCTCCCGGACAACCCCCGAGGACTTGGAGCGCTTCGGCATCATCCCGGAGTTCATCGGGCGCCTGCCGGTCATCGCCGTCATGGATTCGCTCGACGAAGACGACCTGGTGCGCATCCTGGCCGAGCCCAAGAACTCTCTCGTCCGCCAGTACCAGAAGCTCTTCAAGTTCGAGAAGGTGAAGCTCACCTTCACCGACGAGGCGCTGCGCGCCATCGCCCGCAAGGCGGTCGAGCGCCGCACCGGCGCGCGCGGGCTGCGCTCCATCCTGGAGACGGTGATGCTCGACGTGATGTACGAGATCCCCTCCCTCGACGACGTGCGCGAGTGCGTGGTGGACGAGACCGTCATCACCGAGGGCAAGCCGCCGCGCATCGAGCCGGTCCGGGACTTCGGGGTTCCGGGCTGATGTCGGGCCGCCCCGGGTTGATCATCGCATCCCCCACCATGGAAGACCCAAACTTCCAGCGGACGGTCGTGCTGGTGTGCCAACACGATGAAAAAGGCGCGCTGGGGCTCGTCATCAACCGCCCCGGCGAGGTGGACATCATCGACGTCCTGCTGCGCCTGGAGCTCGACGGCCCGCTGACACCCGATGGCCGGACGTGGTGGGGCGGGCCCGTGGGGCCGGGCACCGGTTTCGTGGTGTGGCGCGGGCAAGCGGCCGACGAAGAGGGCTGGACCATCGGCGACGAGGTGGCGGTGTCCCCCGCGATGGAGCGCTTGCGCGAGCGGGTGGCTTCGGGGCAGCCCTACGCGCTGGTGCTGGGCTACGCCGGGTGGGCGCCGGGGCAGCTCGACGCCGAGATCGCATCGGGCTCCTGGCTGTTCGCCGACGCAGACCCGGACCTCGTCTTCGACCTCCCGGCCGGGCAGCGGTACGACGCCGCGCTCGCCCGCCTGGGCGTGGACCCGGAGCGAGTCTGGATGCATCCCGTCGACGAATAGACCGCGCTCTCCCCGTCGCAGTCGGCCGAGTCAGAGGCCTTGCGGCGTCAAGTGAGATATGCGGCGCGCGATGCGCTCCCTTGTCTTCCAACGCGTGATCGGCGCGGGCTCCTTCGGGGTCGTGTACCTCGCAGAGTTCCTGTCGGACAACGGCTTTCGCCGTGCGGTCGCCGTCAAGGTCATGCGCAGCGCGGACGGCGACGCCGACATGTTCGTCGCCCGCATCCGCGACGAGGCGCGCCTGCTCGGGCTGCTCCAGGACGACAGCATCCTCAAGGTGCTGGACATGGTGCGCGTGAGCGGCCTGGACGCCGTCCTGATGGAGTACGTCGAGGGCGTCGACCTGGACCGCCTCTGCGCCGAGGGGCAGGTCCCGCCGCCGCGCGCCCTCTGCGAGCTCGGCGCTGCGGCGGCCGGGGCGCTCAGCCGCGCGCACCTCGCGCGCCACCCCGTCTCGCAGGAGCCGCTCAACGTCATTCACCGCGATGTGAAGCCCGCCAACCTCATGGTCACACGGTCGGGCGGCGTGAAGCTGCTCGACTTCGGCGTGGCGCGGGCCCGCTTCGACGCCCGCGAGAGCCGCACCGGCCAGCTCGTCGTCGGCACGCTGAACTACATGGCTCCCGAGTACATCGTGACGGGCGAGGTCAGCCCGGCGGCCGATGTCTACGGGCTCGGCCTCACGCTGTGGCAGGTCGCTTCGGGCGAGCCCTACGGCCAGCCGAAAACCCGCAAGGACACCCACGAGAAGCGGCTTGCGCTGCGCTTGGAGCAGATCCGCGGGGCCCATTCGCCGCTCGCGTCGGTGCTGGAGCACCTGTTGCTCTGGGACCCCCAGCTCCGCCCGTCGGCCACCCAGGCGGAGGCGATGCTGCTCGACGCTGCCGACGCCTCGGGCGGGTCGGGCTTGCGCAGCTGGTCCCGGGCGGCGGTGGAGGGCCTGCTCGCCCGGCGCACCCCACCCGCAGACCCGCTCGGTCTGCTCGGGCACACTGTGCCCATCTCCAGCGGCGGCACCGTCCTGGAGGCGCCGGCGGCGCCGGTGCGCGCGCCGGAGCCCCCCCGCGCCCCGGCCCCGGCGCCGCACCCTCCGGCACCC
>JBEIVK010000396.1:0-4195 GCA_040373935.1 Alphaproteobacteria bacterium | reverse complement strand
GCGATGGCGACGCCGACCCCGAGGACGAGGCCGACTCCGATGGCGTCGAGGGGCAGGGCGCGTTTCACCGGCAGGGGGCTAAGCACGGGGCGGCCGAAGACAAGGGCGTGTGGCCGCCGACCGGCATGCGCGCTAAGCCAAGGCCATGTCGATGGCGTGGCGAGCGTTGGGTGCGGTGGTGCTGTGGCTGTGCGTCGGGTCTTCGGCGGATGCCGCGCGCGCACGCCCAGACCGCAAGGCTCCCACGGTGGCCGAGCAATATGACCTCGGCCTGAAGTACATGCAGCGGGGCTACTACGTGAAAGCCCTGGAGCAGTTCAACCGGATCCGCAACTACCACCGGGACGACCCGCTGGCGATGCGCGCCGAGCTTGCCATCGCAGATCTGCACTACAAAAAGGCCGAGTGGGACCAGGCGCGCCTCGCCTACGAGGACTTCCTGAGGATGCACCCGCGCCACCCGGAGGCCGACTACGTCGTACAGCGAATCGGCCTCACCCTCTACAAAAAGGCCCCCAAGGCCGCCGGTCGGGACCAAACGCTGACGCGTCAGGCCGTCAACACCTGGTCTGGCTTCGACAGCCGCTTCCCGGAGAGCGTCCACAAGGACGAGGTGGTGGGCCTGCTCGCCGAGTGTCGCGAGCGCCTCGCCCGCAAGGAGCTCGGCATCGCCGAGTTCTACCGCGGGCGCGCCGCTTGGCCGGCCGTGGAGGGGCGCGCCGCCGGGCTGCGCGTCGACCACGGGGGCAGCCCCTACGATGCCGACGCCCTGGTTCTGCTCGTCGAGAGCCACGCTTGGCAGGGCGAGGGCGTCGAGGCGACAAAGGCGCTGGACAAGCTGCGAGAAGTGGACGCCGCGCGGGTGCCAGAGGCCGAGCGTCGCCTGTCTCGCGCCCGCCCGCCCGCCCGGGATGGCGGGTGAGGGGGCTGGCGTCCCTGCTCGTGCTCGGGGTCGGGTGCCGCGGCGGCGTGGGCGACAGCGCAGCCGGCCGGCCCGTCGAGACCGTCCTCGCGGCGACGGGTTGGCGGCCGCTGCCCCTCTCCGACGACCCTTGGGCCGCCGAGCGGCCGTCCGGCGTCGAGTGCCTGCCCGTGGGGTACGACGTCGAAGGCGACTTTTTTGAGGTGGAGACCGACTATTGCCCGTGGGGCGTGTTCGGGCAGGAGGTCCAGGCCGATGTGGCGGCGGGCGAGCGGCTGCGCTTCGTGTTCTGGCACAGCGAGCTGTGGGCCCGGGAGCCGGCCGAGGGCCGCGTGGAGATCCAGGTGGGCGGCCGGTCGGCGTGGGCCGAGCGCCGCGCGATCCCCGGGCCGGACCAGGTGGACGAGCTGGAGTTCGCCGCGCCGTTCGCCTTGGCGCAGGGAGACCGCGCGGCCCTGCTCGTCACCAACCACGGGCTCAACGCGTGGCGCGTGGGGAGCTGGACGGTCGGGGGCCGCTGACGCCCCGCCGCCCGCCGGCGCCAGAGCCAGACGCACATCGCCCCGCGAAGCCAAAGGCCGCGCGGGGCGAGGAGAGGTGGTGGGCGCGGCAGGATTCGAACCTGCGACTTCCACCGTGTGAAGGTGGCACTCTCCCGCTGAGTTACGCGCCCGCTGGAGACACCCGGCTCTAATCTGGCGCTCGGGTTCCCGTCAAGCGGGAACCGCCCTGTGGGGTTACCCGAGGGCCGGGAGCGATCGTGTCCGACGACGAATGGACCAACCGCGCCGCCCTGCTCGCCGCCGATCCCGGCCTCGCCGTGCGTCTCGGTGGGCTCTCGCCCGGGCCGGAGCTGCGCCAGCGCCCCGACGGCGCCTGGGTGTGGGGCCGGGGCGGGCATCGGCCTCAGCCCATCGCCTGGGGGCCCGCCGAGATCTCCGCCGCCCAAGCCGCCTTGCCGGCGGACGCCTCCGAGGTGGTGGTGCCGGGCCCGGGGGACGGCGCGCTGCTGCGCGCCTTGCTCGACGCCGGGCGCACCGTCTGGGCGTGGGCGCGAGACCCGCGGCTGCTCTTGCCTGTGCTCAGCGCGCCGGGCCTCGCGGGCGCCCTCCGGTCCGGGCGCCTGCGCCTCGTCGCTGGCGTGGACCTCCTTCGTGTCCCCGTGCGGCCGGCGGTCGCGCACCCGCTGTTCGCGCTGCCATGGGCGCAGGAGCGCCGCGGGTGGGAGGCGGGCGGTCCCGGGGCGCGGCCGGTCGCGCTGGTCTGGGCGGGCGGGCTGTTCGTGGACGACATCGCCGAGGTCCTGGCGGGCGCTGGGGCGTTCCCGTGGGGGGTGGACTCCGCTCCCGATGAGCTGGCCCGGGCCGCCGCAGTGCTCGGTGCGCAGTCGGTCTATGCGGTCAACCACACGGTCGGCCTCGCCGAGCAAGCGGCAGCGCTCGGGCTGCATCTGCGAGAGTGGGAGGTGGACCCTGCGCTGGACTCGCTGCGGCCGCCGGCGGGCCCGGTCGGGAGCGCGGCGGTCTTTACCTGGCGCGCGGCGGCGGTCCCGGGCTGGCAATCCGCAGGGTGGGCCCGGGTCCATCACCTGCCGCTGGCGGCGCACCCCCCGCGGCGGCGCCCGCTGCACGGAGCCGGGCCGCCCATCGCGGTGGGCTTCGTCGGCAACAGCATGGTGGGCGAGGCCCGGCGCTGCCTCGCGCTGCTGCACACCGAGCTGGACGCGTTCTGCGCGGTGGTGCCGGGGCTCGACGCCGCGGGGGCGCAACGCCGCTTGCGGCGCGCGCTGGACCGGCAGCTCGCCGCCCCGCGCGAGTGGCTGCTCCCCGAAGCCGTGGACGAGGTCCTCCCCGGCTTCCGGCGCTTCGTCCGGCTGCGTGGCCACGCGTGGTCGGTGGACGCCGTGCTGGGGGAGGTCGCGGCCGCCGAGAAGCGCCTGCGGGTGGTGGGTGCGCTCGCGGAGCGGGGCGTGGACGTCTGGGGAGACGCCGGCTGGGCGGCGCACGCGCGGCAGCCGGGCGTGCGGCACCACGGGCCCGTGGGGCACCTGCATGCGCTCACCGAGGTCTACAACCGCGTCCAGATCAACGTGGACATCAACCGCCTGTACCAGCCGGACATCGTCACCATGCGCGTGTTCGATGTGCTGGCCTGTGGCGGCTTCGTGCTCGCGGAGCACAGCGCAGAGATCGGCGCGCTGTTCGACGTCGGGCGCGAGGTCGTGACCTGGGACGGCATCCCGGATCTCCGCGCCAAGGTCGCGCACTTTCTCGCGCATCCGGCCGAGGCCGCCGCCATCGCCGCGGCCGGGCGCGCGCGGGTGCTTCGCGACCACACGGTCGAGCGGCGGCTGCGCCAAATGGAGTCGCTGGACGGCGGGCCGCGCTTCTGGGAGGGGTCCTCCGCGTGACGCTCGCCTCCCATCGCCTCGACGCCCTGGGCGCCGCGCTCATCGCCCGCCTCGAAGGGGCGCGGCCCGCGTGGGGCGGTGCGCCACAGCCCGCCGCGGAGGCGATGGACGCGGCCTTTCGAGACGTCGTCGAGCCCGCGCTGGTGGAGCGCGCGCGGCTCCTCGGCGAAGGCGCGGCCGCCGACTGGTGCCGTGCGGAGCTGCGCCGGAGCTTCGCGCCCCGCTACCTTGCGCTCGCCCAGGAGCAGAGCCGTCTCGAAGCGCAGTTTCGCCGCCTGCGAGACCCGTTGGGCCGCATCCTCGGGGCCGCGGCGGCCGTGGTGGCCGCCTTCGTGCTGGTGCGCCTGCTGCGCGGGCCGGCGGCGGTCGCGGTGTGGCCCGGGCTCACCTTCGCGTTGTTCCTTCCGGATCTCCGCGCATGGTGGATCGCGCGGCGTTACCGGGTCGCTCTGCAGGCCGTGGTGGATGACCTCGGCCGCATCCAGGATTCCATCGAGGCGCACGGCGCCCCCGCTGGCGAGGAGCCGCTCCGATGAGCAAGGTCACGGTCCAATTGCCCTCGGGCCCGTCTCGTGCCCTCGTGCCGCTCGCAGCGGGTGGCGTGCTCGTCGCGCTCCTGCTCGCGTGGGCGATGTTCACGACCACCATCGCACCAGACCAAGTGGCCGTGCGGCAGGTCGTTCTCGGGCCAAGCAAGGGCATCCAGCAGGAGCCGCTGGGCCCGGGCCCCCCCGTCGTCCTCCCCGGGATGGAGCGGCTGCACCTGTTCCCCCGCGGGCTCAAGGTGCTCGAATTCAACGACGACCCGCTGACGGCCGCGGGCGGCGCGCGGGTGCAGCCGGCGATCCGCATCCAGACGAGCG
>JBEIVK010000858.1:0-1874 GCA_040373935.1 Alphaproteobacteria bacterium | reverse complement strand
GGCGCCGATGGGGCAGGGGTGGCGCGGCATCGGCGGGGACGAACCGGCCGACGCCGCGCCAGGGGGCATCAGGCCGTGGCCTTGGCGAAGTTGGCGGCCGCGAAGTCCCAGTTGACCAGGGCCCACCAGCCGGCGACGTAGTTGGCGCGGGCGTTGCGGTAGTCCACGTAGTAGGCGTGCTCCCACACGTCGCAGGTGAGCAGCGAGGTGACGCTGGCGTCGGTGAGCGGGGTCTCCGCGTTGGCGGTGGTGCGGATGGAGAGCTTGCCCGCCTTGTCGGCCACGAGCCAGGCCCAGCCGGAGCCGAACTGGCCGAGGGCGGCCTTGGTGAACTCGGCCTTGAAGGCGTCGAAGGAGCCCCAGGCGGCGGTGATGGCCTCGGCCAGCGCGCCGGTGGGGGCGCCGCCGCCCTGCGGGGAGAGGCTGTGCCAGTAGAAGGTGTGGTTCCACACCTGGGCGGCGTTGTTGAAGAGGCCGCCCTTGGAGCTGGCGATGATGTCCTCGAGGGACTTGCCGGCGAGGGAGGCGTCGGCCGCCACGAGGTTGTTGAGGTTGGTGACGTAGGCCTGGTGGTGCTTGCCGTAGTGGTAGTCGATGGTCTCGCCCGAGATGTGGGGGGCGAGGGCGTCGCGGGAGTAGGGGAGGGCGGGGAGCTCGAAGGCCATGGCTGCGTTCTTCCTCGGGAGGGTCCGGCGGGAGGCCGGGCGCCGTGTCTTTCACCCGGGAGCGGCTGGCGTCAAGGCGGCGCGGCCTTGGAAGTGCAAGCGGCGGCCGGCTCGCCAATGCAACGAGGTTGCGATAGCTGTGCGGCGCGAGGCGGCGATGGGGTGCAAGGGGATGACGGCGGCGATGGGGGCGGCGGTGGCCTGCGCAGTGGGGGCGACGGCGTGCGCCCCGGGCGGGCGCGCGGGAGAGGAGGGGACGGGGGCGCCCGGCGGGGACAGCGCGCGGGACACGGGGGCCGCGCCGGTTGTGGTGCCGCCGCAGGGCGCGCTGCTCATCACGGAGATGTATTACGCGGGTGCGGTGCCGACGGCGGGCATCGACCGCTACTACGCCGATCAGTTCGTCACGATCACCAACACGGGCGACGGCGCGGTGGACCTCGGCGGCCTGGTGCTGGGGGAGGTTTTTGGGCTGGCCGGGCGCATCAACGCCGGGGACACCCCGAACGCCGAGGCGGCAGATCCCGCGCGGATCACCCTCCAGGGCGCGTTTCGCATCCCGGGCGCCCCCGGGGAGCGCCTGCTCGCGCCCGGCGCGTCGGTCCGCATCTGCCAGGACGCCGCCAACCACGCGCCGTACTCGCCGGTGGAGTCGCTCGACGCCCCGCTGGAGGCATTCGTCGACAACGGCCGAGGGGACCTCGACAACCCCCGGGCGGACAACCTGGAGCCGCTGCTGTTCTCCGGGGGGAGCGACTGGCTCTGGACCGTGTTCGGGCCCTCCCTCGTGCTGCTTCCCGGGGAGGCCGTGGCGGAGCCGGAGCGGGCTCGGCTGGACGGCTGGCCCGTCTGGCGCGTGCCGGCGGCGGGGCTGATCGACGCGGTGGAGGCGCTCCGCAGCGAGAACGCGGCGGACTACAAGCGGCTTCACCCGGCTCTGGACGCCGGCTTCGCCACCGTGAGCGGGACCTACACGGGAGAGGCGCTGCACCGCCGGTCGGACGGGGCGGGCGGCTTCCAAGACACGAACGACAGCGGGGCGGACTTCACGGTGGCCCCGCCGACGATCCGCCCCTGAGGCGGGCGCGGCGCGCTATGGTCGGCGCCGGAGTGCCCGGATGCCGCGTTGGTCCGCCATCGTCCCCACACGCGCCGAGGCGGCGCGCATCGGCCCGCTGGTCCGGGCCTTGCGCGCCGAGGTGGACGAGG
>JBEIVK010000841.1:0-1895 GCA_040373935.1 Alphaproteobacteria bacterium | reverse complement strand
GGCGGGAGGGCGCGCCGGGCTTCGTGCTCGCGCGCCCGCCCGGCCACCACGCGACGGCGGGCCGCGCGATGGGCTTCTGCGTGTTCAACGCGGCGGCGCTGGCGGCGGCGACGCTGGCGGCGGGCGGGCACCGGGTGCTCGTGTTTGACCCGGACGTGCACCACGGAAACGGCACGCAGGCGATTTTCTGGTCGGACCCGCGGGGGCTCGTCGCGTCGATGCACCTCTGGCCCTTCTGGCCGGGGACGGGCGCCTTTGGCGAGGTGGGGGGCGGGCGCGGCCGCGGGGCGACCCTCAACACGCCGATGCCCGACGGCGCGGGGGACGCCGTCTACCGGGCGGCCTTCGAAGCGCGGGTGTTGCCGGCCGTCCGGGCCTTCCGGCCGTCCCGCGTGGTGGTGTCGTGCGGCTTTGACGCGCTGGAGGGGGATCCCGTCGGGCGCGCGCGGCTCTCGCCGGCCGGGCTCGCCGCGATGGTGGGGGCGCTGGCCCGCGAGGCGCCGGCCCTGGCCGTGCTCGAGGGCGGCTACGACCTCGGCAACCTCGCCGCCGGCGTGGAGGCGGTGCTGCCCGCGCTCGCGGGGGCCGCGGCCCCCTGGCCGGTCGCGGCGGCGCGCCTGTCCGCGGGAGAACGGGCGCGCCTGTGCGCCCACCCGCTGTTGGACGGAGCGCCGGAGGGTCAGGAGGAGGCGGAGCGGTAGGCGCCGATCGCGCGGCGGAACGCGGCCCGCGCGCCGAGCGTGAAGGCGGCGGCGAGGGCGAAGGTGCCGAGGACGAGGGCCGGGCTGGCGCGCCCGGCGAGGGCCGCGGCGGGGGCCGTGCTCATGAGGCCTGCCGGGAGGAGCACCGTCAGCGCCCAGCGGGCGGGGCCGCGGTACACGTCGAGGGGCCAGCGGCCGGCCTCCAAGCCGGATTGCAGCAGGGCCGACAGGTTCATGACGCGGACCCACCAGAAGCTGGTGCACACGACCAGCGTGAAGAGCGCGTGCAGCAGCAGTCCGCCCGCGCCGAGCAGCAGCAGCCCGAGGGCCCAGCGGCCGGGACCGGGAAACGCGGGGAGCTGGGTGGCGGCGGCGACCACGATGAGCGCGCCGACCGCCGCATGGGGCACGCGGAGGAGGTCGATGCGGTGGATGGAGACGCGGAGCTGCGGGTCCACGGGGCGGATGAGCACGAAGTCGAAGGTGCCGTCGCGGACCATCTCGACGACCGCGCGGAGGTTGGGCTCGACGAAGGCACCGAGCAGCCCCTCCAGCACGGTGAAGCAGCCGAGCACCAGCGCGGCCTCGGCCGGCGACCACCCGGCGAGGCTGCCCCGCGCGCCCAGCACCACGGCCATCGGCACGGCCGCGGCGGCGGCCTTCAGCAGCGCGTCGGCGGCGCTGCCGAGCAGCGAGAGGCGGTAGGCGGCGGCGCCGGCGGCGGCGAGGCGCAGCTCGGCCCCGAGCAGGCGGAGGAGATACACCCCGCGGGACTATCCCGCGGCCCGGGATAGGGAGGGGCCATGGCGGGCGGCATCGTGCTCTACGACGGGCTCTGCGGCTTCTGCGACGGCGCGGTGCAGTGGCTGTTGGCCCGCGACCGTGCGCAGGCCCTGCGCTTTGCGCCGCTGCAAGGCGAGACGGCCGACGCCGTGCGGGCGCGGCACCCCGAGCTTCCGCCGGGCACCGACTCCATCCTGTACGTCGTGGGCGAGGGCGCGGCGGAGCGCCTGCTGTGGTCTTCGGGGGCGGCCCTGGAGATCTGCGCCGCCCTGCCGGCCCCGTGGCGCCACCTGCGGCACCTGCGCGCGGTGCCGCGCCCGCTCCGGGACTTTGCCTACGCCGTGGCGGCGCGGCTGCGCTACCACATCGCCGGGCGGCGCGCGGCGTGCCGGCTGCCGACGCCGGCCGAGC
>JBEIVK010000627.1:0-2805 GCA_040373935.1 Alphaproteobacteria bacterium | reverse complement strand
CCCGTGCCGGTGTACGACCACCCGTACAAGGCGCTGAATCGGCTGATGAATTTCTGTTTCGACGTCCGCACCCGAAAGCCGGTGCGCAATTTTCTCTTCCTCGATTCGGTGGTCGCCTCGTTCGCCGGGCCGTGAGCTTCCGTCGCGCCATCAACCTGTTCCCCTGGGACGCGCAGGCCGAGGGACCCGACGCGTGCCTCGGCACGATCGCTGGGCTCGGCTGCAACGCGGTGGTGCTCAGCCCGAATTATCATCGGGCGCGCCTCTTCCGGCCCCGGTGGCCCGGCCATTATTCGCGGCCGGTAGACTGGTGTGACTTCCGGCCTGACCGCTCGGCCTACGCCGAGCCCGATTTACTCCCGCCGCTCAACCCCGACGCCGGCTGCGTGGCTGCAACCGGAGCTGCCGTCCACGCCGCCCGCGCGCAGGGCCTTGAGGTACTGCTCTCGGTAATCGGCTGCCACAATACCACCCTCGGCCTCGCGCATCCGGAGCTCACCGTGGAGAACGCCTGCGGCGACCGCCACGCCTTCGCCCTCTGCCCAGCCCAGCCCCGCGTGCAGGCGCACCTCGCCAGCCTCGTGCGCGACCTCGCCCGCCAGTTCCGGCCCGACGGGCTGGTGCTCGACAGCTTCAGCCATCTCGACGCCGTCCACCGGGAACACCACGAGCTGATGTTTGTGAGCCCCGGCGCCGCCGGGAAACACCTGCTCTCGCTCTGCTTCTGCCCGTCTTGCCGCGACGACCTCGCCCACGCGGGAGTTGATGCGGAGCGGTTCCGCAGCGAGGTGCGCGCCTTCCTCGACGCGGCACTCGCCCGCCCCGCCACGCCGCGCAGCGCCGAATGGGAACGCGACGAGCTAGCGTCGCTACTCCTCGAGTGGCCCGACCTCCTGGCCGCCACCCGCGCGCGCGCCGCCGGCGTCGAGCGTCTGCTCACTGGGGTGGCCGCGGTAGCCCGCGCGGAACGCGTCCCACTTCACCTGCACTCCGGGCTGCTGGCCCGGCCCTCGGCGCGCGCGTGGACGGAGGGGCTCGGCCTGCGCGACCGGGCACGGTTCGCGGACCAGTTGTTCATCCAGGCCCACTTCGGCTCCGCCCGCGAGGTACTCCAAGATCTCGGCTGGGCCGCGACGCTGGTCCCGGCCGCGCGCCTGATGATCGCAACGATGACCAGCGAGGATCAGGCCCCCACCGAGGGGGACCTGCGCCAGCGGGCCGAGGGCGCACGGGAGCTCGGCGCCGCCGGGATCTGCTATTACAATTACGGGCTCCTCTCCCCCGCCCGCCTCGCCTGGATCCGTCGCGCCAACGCTGCCGTCACCTGATGTCCCGCCTTCCCCTTCTCCCCTGCCTCCTGATCGCCATCGCCGCGGCAGTCGCCGCCGAACCACGGGTCCTCCACGTCGCGCCGGACGGCAACGATCGCTGGTCCGGCGGGCCTGCGGCCCCGAACGCCGACCGCTCCGACGGTCCGCTTGCGACTCTGGCCCGCGCCCGCGACCTGCTGCGCGCGCAACCGCCCTCCGGCGGCGCCCTCGTCCTGCTGCGCGGGGGCGTGCACCGGCTACGGGAGCCGCTCGTGCTGACGCCCGCGGATTCCGGGACGGAGTCCGCGCCGCGCGTCTTCGCCTCGTACCCCGGGGAGCGGGCGATTCTCTCCGGCACTCGATTGGTCGCAGGCCCGTGGCGAGAGGTGAGCCCCGGCATCCACGCTGCGCCCGCGCCGGCGCAGGGCACACGCCGGACCGTGTTGGTCGACGGCGTCCGCGCCACGTGGGCCCGTTATCCAAATACCGGCTCGCTGCGCGCCCGCGGTGGCCGCGGCCGCACGGTGATCGACTTGGCCCCTGGGACCGCCAAACCGGGCTGGGCCGCTGACCCCGAGGCCTCGGTTAACATCATCGCCGAGCTCGGGTGGTACAACGAGTTGGTCCGGATCGCGACCGTCAGCCCGACGGGCGACACGATCGAGCTCGCCGGCCGCGAGGCGCAGGGCCGGATCCTCGCGGGCAACCTGTTCCACGTGGAGGGCATCCGCAGCGAGCTCGACGCCGAGGGGGAATGGTACCTCGACCGCGCGGCCAACGAGCTGCTCCTGCACCGCCGCGAATCGCCCGCGGGGCGGCGCGTGGAGGTTTCCGTGTTGGACCGGCTCATCGAGGTCCGCGGCGAGGCCGGCCGGCCGGTGCGCCACCTCGCGTTCCGCGGGCTCGGCTTCTTCGGCTCCGACCACACGGTCGACCACGTCGCGGTGCGCACCAACCAGGACGCCGCGCTGCATCTCATCCACGCCCACGCGGTCGAGGTCAGCGGCTGCCGCTTTGAGGCAACCGGCGGCTATGCCGTCTGGCTCCACCTCGACAGTCAGGACAACGTGATCCAAGGCAACGAGGTCGTGCACGGCGGCGCCGGTGGCGTGCTCCTCACCGGCGCGCGCTTCTCGTACACTTCCGATCAGGACGTCTACGACGCCGATCCGGCGGTGCAGGGGCTTTCGCCGATCGGGAACGTCATCCTCGGCAACCATATCCACCACGGCGGCGCGGTGCGGGCTTACTGCTCGGGCATCCATCTCGACAGCCGCCCGCTGGCGCTCGCCCACGCGCGGGGGAACTACGTTGGCCACAACCACCTCCACGACCTCCCGCGCAACGGCATCTTCTCCTTCCGCCAGCAGGGCGGGAGTATCTTCGAGCGGAACCACATTCACGACGTGCTGCAGCGCACGAACGACGGCGGCGCGATCCACCTCGCCTCGATGAACCCGCTCGCCGCCCCGACGCACATCCTCGAGAACCGGAT
>JBEIVK010000071.1:0-11220 GCA_040373935.1 Alphaproteobacteria bacterium | reverse complement strand
GGCCGAGGGCGGCCCGCAGGGACTCCACCTCGGCTTCGAGCGCGCGGGCGCGCAGCACGCGCTGGAGCACGACCAGCAGCTCGTCGCGCGCGACGGGCTTGATGAGGTAATCGGCGGCGCCGGCCTTCATTGCGGCGACCGCGCTCTCGACGGAGCCGTACCCCGTCATCAGCACCACCGGCGGTGCGCCGTCCCGCGCGCGCAGGGCGTCGAGGAGGCCGAGCCCGCCGAGGCCAGGCATGCGCACGTCGGAGAGAACGAGGTCCGCCCGGCCGGCGGCGAGACGCGACAGGGCGTCCTCGGCGCTCTCCGCTTCGTCGACGACGTAGCCCGCCTTCGTGAGGTTGACGCGCAAGGCCGCGCGCACCCCACGGTCGTCGTCGACGACGAGCACGCGGCTGCTCACCGGACCTCGAGGCTCCACGGGAGCATCGCCAGCACGCGCTCATCGTCCAGCGCCGCCCAGGTGTCGAGGGCCGCCAGGCTGGCGGGCCAGGGCACAGCGGGGGGCGCGCGCAGCTCTTGGGCGACGACGGAGAGGGTTCCTCGGAGGTTGCGCTCGGGGACCTCGCCGCCGAGACCGAAGCGGTTGCCGTACGTGAACAGCTCGACCGGCTGCCCGGGCTCGATCCCCGCCTCCGTGCGGGCGCGGCCCACGGCGTCCCAGAAACCGCCGAGCTCGTCCACCAGCTTCTGTTCGCGGGCATCCACCCCGGACCACACGCGGCCCCGCGCGACGCGCTCGACGGTCGCGTCGTCCATGCTGCGCCCGCCGCCGACCCGCTCCTTGAACTGCGCGTAGGTGAGGCCGACAAGGCGGTCCAGGGCGGCGGCCTCGCTGGCGTCCAGCGGCTTGCTGATCGAGTACATCGCGGCGTGGCGCCCGCGCGCGTGGATCTCCGTCCCCAGGCCAACCTTGTCGAACAGGCGCTCAGCGTTGAGGAAAGGGCCCGCGTACACGCCGATGGAGCCGGTGATGGTCGTCGGCAGGGCGTAGATGGCGTCGGCGCCGCAGGACACGTAGTAGCCGCCCGAAGCGGCGACGGAGCCCATGCTCGCGATGACCGGCTTGCCCTCTTCTTTCACGCGCTGCACCGCGCGCCAGATGTCCTCGCTCGCGAAGGCGCTGCCGCCGGGGCTGTCCACCCGCAGCACCACGGCCTTCACGGAGTCGTCCTCGGCCGCCTCCTCGAGCTGCCGGACCACGGTGTCGGCGCCTGTGTTGCCGCCGCCGCCGAAGAAGCCGGGGCCGGTCGACTCGCCCGATACGATGGCTCCCGTGACGTACACGACAGCGATGCGCCGCTCGGCGACCCAGCCCGAGGTGCCTCCCCAGGCGGCGTAGCTGTCGTCGGGATTGAGTTCGGCCTCGGCGAGCTCGTCGATCTTGCCCTCCAGCTCGTCCGGGTAGGCCAGTCCATCCACGAGGCCCCGCTCGACGGCCTCCTTGGCGCTGAACGGCGCCCCGTCGACCAGCTCGCGAACCTTGTCCGGCGTGAGCTTTCGGCCCGCCGCGATGCCGGCCACCCAGGCGTCGAAGAGATCGTCCAGCAAGGCATCGAGCTGCTCGCGGGCCGCGGGGCTGGACTCGGTGTGGGTGAAGGTCTCGGGGGCCGACTTGTACTCGGCCCGCCGCGCGAAGTGCGGCTCCACACCGAGGAGGTCCAGGGTCCCGCGCAAGAATTGCAGCTCGGCGGACAGCCCGATGGTCCCAAGCTCGCCGGCCGGGTGCATCAGCACGCGGTCTGCGGCGACGGCGGCGAAATAGGCGCCGTTGCCCGCTTCGTCGTCGAGGTAGACCAGGACGCGCTTGCCGTTGCTGCGCGCGGCCGTGATCTCCGCCCGCAGCTCCTCCACCTGCGCCAGTTCGAAGGGCATCGCCTCGAAGTGCAGGGCGATCGCCTTGACCCGCTTGTCCTCCGCGGCGGTGCGCAGGCGAGTCAGGAGGTGCGCGTAGCTCTCTTGGGGCCGCGCGAGGACCGTGGCGACCGGCTGGTACGGGAAGGACTCGTTGAACCGAAAGACCGCCGCGGTGTCGGGACCGGCGATGACCTCCCGGCTGTCCACGTCGGCCGAGGTGAACAGCGAGTAGCCGACGCCGCCGTCCGGCAATCCCATCTGGGCATAGGCGCCGGCGTGGGCCGCGCCGAAGGAGAGGTCGGCCGCGACGCCGATGCGCCCGTCCAGGTCGCCCGTCAGGCGGAGGTCCAGCCCGTCACTCGCGCGAACGCGGACGGTGCCCTCGACCAGCAGCGGCGCGTCGATGCCCTGCAGCGGCGCGAGGACGTCGGCGCCGAGCAGCACACGACCCTCCCAAGGGCGGACCGCGACGCCACCGCCCGCCCGCGGCACCAGCACCGTGCCGTCGTGCGCGCCGAGGTTGCGCGCGGCCCCGCTCACGCCGACCCAGCTTGTCGGGCGCCAGGTGGCGCCGAGGTCCCAGGTCAGGAAGTTGTTGGCTGCGCCCTCGGGGATCTGCCAGCCCAGCCCGACGCCCACCCCGAGCTCCCGCTCCGGGCGCAGCGCGAGGGCGCTGTGGAGGGTCCACCACGCCGGGACGCCGCCCCCGCCGCGGTACACAAGGCCCGAGGCCAGCGGCCCCGCCTGACCGGCCAACGCGGCGCCCGTGCGCGCGCCGAAGTCCGGCGAGCGGTCGATCAACGCGAACATCGACGGGTCCGGGTCCAGCCCGAGGTTGGCGGGGTTGCGCCACAGCGCCGCTGCACCGTCGTCTCCGGCGAGCAGGTACCCCGGCAGCAGCGGCCGCCCCTCTTCGGGCTCCGCCGCGCGGACGACCGGCAGCGGAAGGGCGAGCGCGAGCAGGGCGAGTGCGGCGAGGGGACGCAGAGAGCGGTGACGCATCGGGGAGGCTCCAAGGGCCGGGGCCGGGCGCCGGCATGATATGCCCGGCCGGGCGCAGCGGCGCGCCGGGGATCGTCGAGCGACGGGCAACGAGGATGGGGATGCTGGCACTCTGGTTGGTTACCGCGTTGGCGTTCGCCCGGCCCTCCCGCAAGGCGCCGCCGCCCCCGCCGCCGCCCGATCCACGGGTGGAGCTGGCGGCGACCTACCCGCTGGGGCCGCTGTTCTCCGAGCTGGTGGCAGACCGCGTGTTCGCCGAGTCTCGCGTGGGCGCGCAAGTGGTGGACATCGCGACGGGCGATGAGGTCTGGGCTTTTGACGCGGACGCTCCGCTGGTGCCGGCGTCCACGATGAAGGTGGTCACGGCCGCCGCCGCCCTGCGCAGCCTGGGGCCCGCGTGGCGCTTTCGCACCACGTTTCTCCGGGATGGCGAGGTCACCCCGGAGGGCATCCTGGAGGGAAACCTCATCCTCCGTGGCAACGGGGACCCGACTCTCGTCGTCGAAAAGCTGTGGAAGCTCGTGCACGATCTCCAGATTGAGGGCGTGCTGGAGGTGTCGGGGGACCTCATCCTCGACGCCAGCTACTTCGGCGACGGCTCGCTGATTCCAGGCTGGGACAAGCCGCTGGACATCGCCAACGCGCCCTCCTACTTCCCGCCGCTGTCGGCGCTCTCGGTCAACTTCAACACGGCGGCCATCGTGGTGGCCCCCGGCCCCAAGGCCGGGGAGCCCGCGCGGGTCGAGCTAGAGACGCCCGTCGACTCGATTGTGGTGGAGAGCACCGTCACCACCATCGACGAGCGCCGCAAGGGCTGGCTCAAGCTCGAGCGCGAAGCAGATCCGAAGACAGGCGTGCTCACCTTCCGTCTCGAAGGCGAGGTGCCCGCTGGCGGAGAGGTGCAGCGGCACTACCGCGGCGTGGCCGACCCGCTGCGGCACACCGCCGACATCGTGCGGGCCTTGCTTAAAGAAGAAGGCATCCGCGTCCGCGGGCGCGTGCGCTTCGGGCCGACGCCCCGCACGGCGGAGCCCGTCGTGGAGCTGGTGAGTCCGCCGCTCGCCGAGATCCTCAACCACACCAACAAGTTCAGCAGCAACTTCATGGCGGAGCAGGTGCTGCGCGCGGTGGGCGCCGAGGCGAAGGGCGCCCCGGGCACCACCGCCAAGGGCATCGCCGTGGTGTCCGAGTATCTCGGCTCGCTCGGCATCCCGGCTGAGGAGTACGTGCTGGTCAACGGCTCCGGGCTGTCCCGGGACATCCGCCTACGGCCCACGCACCTGACGGCCGTGATGATGGACATGGCGCGGGATCCGACGATCGCACCCGAGTTTCTCGCGACCCTGTCGGTGGCCGGGGTCGACGGCACGCTGCGGCGGCGCTTCTCCGGCCCGGACCGCCTGGGGCGGATCCGTGGAAAGACGGGCAGCCTCGACGGCGTGCAGTCCGTCGTGGCCATCGCGCACGCGGCCGACGGTCGGTCGTACACCTATGCGCTCATCGTCAACGACTTCTCCCGGAACCGCCCCGTTCGCTCCGTGCACGACCGCTTCGGCAGCCTTCTCATCGGCGGCGGCGTCGTGTCGTCGCCCGACGAGGATGCCGACAGCGGCGGTCCTTGACGGACTGCGCTGCTCGTGAGGGCGGTGCAAGAGTTCTTGCGGGCCTGTCCATCCGGCGCGCGATGGAATAAGCTGCCGCGGGGTCCGCTACGGCGGCCTGCGGTGTTCTCCAGGATGGCCCAGCGGCGCCCCGACGGCGCCATCTGCTGAAGACTCGGGAGCGGATGCGGATGATTGCCAAGCGTTTCTTCGCCACCGTCGGGCTGTTCGCCCTCTGGTTGGCGCTTCCGGCGGCGAGCGCCCAGCAGGGCGACGCGGCCGCGCCGGCCAGTACCGCGGCGCCTGCCGCCGACGCGTCCGCGGACTTCAACCGCGAGCTCCTCACCATCGAGGAGGAGGTCCACTCCCTCAAGGAGGAGGTCTTCCGCGCCAAAGCGACGCTCCAACTCCTGAAGGAGATCGTCGTCCAGGGAAGCAGCGGCGGCTCTCGCATCACGGTGTGGCACGAGGTCCGCCTCGGTCGGGCCTACTCCGTCGAGTCCATCAACTACTTCCTCGACGGCCAGTCGAAGTTCGGCAAGGTGGACCCGACAGGCGGCCTCAACCAGATGCGCGAGTTCAAGGTGATGGAGGAGGCGGTGCCTCCCGGCCAGCACAACCTGGCGGTCAACCTCCGCTTGCGGGGCAACGGCTTCGGCCT
Organism: Alphaproteobacteria bacterium; assembly: GCA_040373935.1. Lineage (GTDB taxonomy): Bacteria > Myxococcota_A > UBA796 > UBA796 > UBA2385 > JBEIVK01. Next base: position 6,096 of record JBEIVK010000071.1, on the reverse strand, counting down.
GTTCTCCTACCTGAAGGAGTACGCCTTCACTGTCCGCGACGCCATCGCCGTCACCGCCGAAGAAGGCCGCAACTGCACGGTGCGGGTCATCGTCGACGAGGCGGGCGGGGTCGGCAAGTCCTTCACCGAGAAGCCGGCCGTGAAGTTCGATCTCCAGTGTGTGCGCCTGTCCGACGGCGGCGCGGGGCAGCCGTGAGCAGCCGGGCGTTCCGCGCGGCCCTGCTGGTGGCCGGCCTCGGCGTGACCGCCGGCTTTGGGGCCGGCGTGCGTCCGGCGGCCGCCGCCGAGCGCGGCTTGGTGGACCGCCTGGACCGCATCGGGGTCGATGTGGACGACACGAGCGCCCGCGTGCAACGGCTCGCGCGCGAGTACGAGCAGCGGCGCGGCCTCATCGGCGGAGAAGAGGCGCTGCAGCGCTACGAGGACGCGGTCTACGCCTTCCTCGTCGGCGAATATGAGCGCGCGGCCCTCACGTTCTTCACGCTCGTCGAGTCCGAGGCCCTGACGACGAAGGCCCTCCATCACGACAGCGAGTGGTACCTCGCCGAGTGTCTCTTCGAGATGGGCAACTGGGCGTCCGCCGTGCGGGCCTTCGATGTCATCTTGGACGCCGGCCCAGCCCACCCGTACTTCGACGATGCCGTGCGCCGGAAGCTGGAGCTGCTCGGCATCCTGAAGGACTCGGCGGGCTTCACCGCGCTCTACGAGCGCTTCATCCTGTCCCGCAAGGTGCAGGAGACGGACGCCATCAAGTACACGGTGGCACGCTCCTTTTATCGGCAGGGGCAGGTCTCGCGGGCCAAGGCCATGTTCTCGGACTTGGCGCCCGGGTCGAGCCACGCCGCACGCGCCCGCTACTTCCTCGGCACGCTCCTCGCGGCCGAGGGCGAGCTGGACGCCGCGACCCGCGAGTTCCTGGCCGTGGAGGCCATGGCTGGCGAAGAGGCCGACTCCATTCGCGAGCTCACGTGGCTGGCCCTCGGGCGCCTCGCCTACGAAAAAGGCGACTTCTCGGCCGCCGCGACGTGGTACCAGCGGCTCCCGCCGGACTCCCCGCACTTCGCAGACCGCCAGTACGAGCAGGTCTGGGCGCTCATCAAGCAAGAGAGTTGGTCGGCGGCGCTCGAGGAGATCGACACGTTCCTCCTCGCCTTCCCGGACCATCGCTACACCATGCGCATGAAGGTCCTGCGCGGGCACCTGCACATGAAGTCCGCGGGCTACGAGCGCGCCCTCGCCGCCTACGAGCAGGTCGTCACCGACTACACGCCTTTGCAGCAGCGCATCAAGTCGATGGAGGAGAGCCGAGAGGACCCCGCCGTGTTCTTCGAGCGCATCGTGGACTCCGGCGGCACCGGCCCCACACCGGGGGATCTCCCGCGCTTTGCCGTGGAGATGCTGCTGGAGCAGGCCGATGTCGCTCGGGTGGTCGAGTCCTCCCGCTCCCTGAGCAAGCAGGAGGGAGACATCGAGCTTTCCCGCAACCACATCGCCGAGGTCGGTGGGGTCTTGCGGTCGCCGGGGGTCCAGTCGATCGGCACCTTCGACCGCGGGCGCGCCGCGCTCACGCGGGTGCGGGACGACTCCCTCATCCTCCGGTCGCGCCTGCTGGAGGCCGAGATCGACGCGCTCGCCTCTGTGAGCAGCGACACGCGGGCCAAGGTGCGCGCCGCCGAAGCCGAGGTGGAGGCCTTGCTCGTCCGCGCGCAAGAGCTCCAGGGCGAGCAGAGCACCCGCGTCAGCCGGGGCCAGGTCTACGAAGATCAGGTGCGCGCCGTGCAGTCCTATGCGGCCGGCATCAACCGCGAGGCGGAGGAGCTTCGCGCCGAGACGGTCGCCGTGCGGCGCCTCCTCGAAGAGCGCAAGGGCGGTCTCTCAGCCGATACGCTGAAGTCCGTCGAGGTCGCCCTGGGCGACGCCTCCGCCAAGGTCGAGGCGGCCGCTCCGGCCCTGGACCGCCTGGTCTCGGAGGGCACCCGTCGCGCGGTGTTGTCCACGGTCCCCGCGGCCCCGGAAGACCGCTCAGACGCCGGGCGGGCCGGGTTGGTCCAGGCATTCGAAGACCTCCATCGCCGTCTTCGCGACCTCCGTCCGGCCACGGCCGATTCGGCGGTGGCGGCCACCCTCTCCCGGGTGGATGAGCTTTGGATGCGCGTGTCCGAGGCGGAGTCCGGCGCGGTGCGCGTGCGTGGTGCGCTCGATCGCGCCGAAGAGGCCGAGGTCGCGGTGCTCAACCGACTTCTCAACACCGAAGAGGCCGCGGTGGCCGCGCTCTCTGGGCGAATCGACGGGGTGCGGCTGAGCGCCCTGGACCTCGCGGCGCGGGTTACCCGTGTCGGTTTTGCCCGCCTGGACGCCCAAGTCTACGAGAGCATCATGCGCGCAGACCGCGGGATCGTCGACGTCTACTGGGTCCGCAAAAGCGAGGTGCTCGACGAGCGCGAGCGCCTCGCGGAGGAGCGCGCGGTGCGCACCGCCGAGCTCGAGGCCCGCTTCAGCCTCATTCGCCAAAAGCTGGAGGAGTGACGCCGATGGTCCGCTCCCCCGCAGCTTGCCTCCTGCTCCTCCTGGGTGCGCCCGCGTGGTCCCAAGAGGCCCCGCCGCCTCCGGCCGCGGCGCCCACGGGCGAGGGCGGCGCCAAGTCCCCGTCCGAGGACCTCGTCTCCTTCCGCGAGACCTCCACCCGGTTCGTCGACCGGATGAAGGAGTTCAAAGAGGAAGCCCGGCGCTACGCCGAGATCCGCGAGGCAGAGGAGCGCGGCACGCTGGAGGCCAACTACAGCGCCGTGATCAACGATCTCGGCAAGGACGACGCCTCCCTGCGCGCGACGGCCATCGCACGCTTCGAGGGGTTCCTGCAAAAGTACCCGGCGGAACCTGACTCCGCGCACGTCGCGTTCCGGCTGGCGGAGCTCGAGCTTGAGTCCTCCGAAGAGCGGTACATGGCGGCAGACGCCGAGTTTCGTCAGGTGCTCGCCAACCTGTCCGACGACGACTACGCCAACGCCCCCGAAGAGCCGCGCAAGGATTTTCGGAAGTCCATTCAGCTCTACCAGCGGATTCTCCGCAATCATCCTGGCTACGAGTTCGAGGACGGCACGTACTTCATGCTGGGGTACTGCCTGTCCGAGCCCAACTCGGCGCAGTACGACGACAAGCAGGGCCGGGACATGTTCCAGGCCTTGGTGGACCGCTATCCCCAGAGTCAGTTCGCCTCGACGGCGCACCTGCAGCTTGGAGAGTACTACTTCGACCAGCCGAACCAACTGGACAAGGCGATTCCCCATTACGAGCGGGTCGTCGAGCTCGAAGGGCGGGACGGCAAGAACTACGACAAGGGGCTCTACAAGCTCGCGTGGTCGTACTACCGCAAAAACGACTACGAGCGTGCGCTCAGCTTGTTGGACCAGCTCATCGTGTGGTCCGCCGAGACCCAGCTGAAGCGTTCGGGCAAGGAGAGCCCGATGGTCCCGGAGGCCATCGAGTACACCGCCATCTCGCTGAGCGATGTGTCTCTGCTTCAGGGCAAGAAAGCGCTGGACGTCGCGAAGGCGTTCTATGGCGCGGCGGGCCCGCGCGAGCACGAGACCAAGATCTACACCCGTCTGGCCGACATCCTGACGCAGCTCGCCCGCTACGACGAGGCCATCGGCGTCTACCTGTACCTGCAGGAGCGCTGGCCCAACAACCCGGAGAACCCGAACTTCCAGTGGAAGGTCGCCAGTCTCTACAGCTCGCTGGTGCCGCCCGACATCGCGGCGACGCAGGCGGCCATCGCCACCCTGAACGAGCGGTACAACGACAGCAGCGCGTGGTGGCGCGCCAACCGCGCCAATCCGGACGCCCTCGCCGTCGCGCGGGCCTACATCGAGCAGTCGCTCGCGTCCGTCGCGGTGAGCGTGTACGACCGCGCCACCCAAACGAACGACCCGGCAGACTGGCTCCGCGCGGCCGAGCTTTACGGCCAATACCTCGTGAAGTTCCCGTTCGCGGACGACTACTACGAGATCCAGTGGTACCGCGCGGAGACGCTGCTCAGCGGGGGCGACTTGGCCCGCGCCGACAAAGAGTACGCCATCCTCGTCAAGGGCGGCGAGCACAACTACCGCGAGGCGGCCGCCTACAAGCAGTGGGCCATCGCTTTTGACGCCGTCCAGAAGGCGGGCGGCTCTGGCGCTCCGCCGCCCAACGGGGCGGTTGAGGCCGAGAAGCCGCTGCCGTCTGGCCAGGTCCGCGCGGTCTTCGCTCTGGGAGACCCCTACAAGACCTACCTGGACCGCGCAGACCGCCTGCTTGGCTACGACTTCGACGCTGCCCTGGCGCGGGTGGACGCCCAGATCGCGGCGGAGTCGGACAAGCCCCGCAAGGAGCGCCTGGAGCGGGAGCGCGAGAACCTCGCCTTCTTTGTGAAGGGTTTCTCTGAAAACCGCGCCGCCATCGAGTACATTGGCGCGCAGATGCTCTACTGGCACGGCCGGTTCGATGAGGCGCGCCCCCGCCTGCAGGGCGTCATCGACCGCTTCCCGCTCACCGAGGAGGCCGCGTTCTCGGCCAACCTCATCGTCGACTCGTACACCGACGAAGAAGACTACGCGAACGTCCGCAAGTACGCGAGCATCTTCGGCCGCATGCGCCTCGGCCCCGGCGACGCCTCGCTGTCCAAGGACTTGGGCACCCGCGAGCAGCAGGCGGCGCTCAAGCTCATCGAGCAGCTCGTGGCCGCTGGCAAGCGCGAAGAGGCCGCGGAAGGCTACCTCGCGTTCCGCAGAGACTACCCGAAGGCCGATCCGGAGCTGCTCAAGCTCGCCCTGTACAACGCGGCGAACAGCTACGACATCGTGGGGCGGCTCGACCTCGCGCTTCCGCTGTTCGAGGAGTACATCGAGCGCTTCCCGGACGACGACCGCTCGCGGACGCTCTACTTCCGCCTCGCGGGCAACTACGGGCAGTCCTTGGAGCTGCAAAAAGCCATCACGCTCTACGAGCAGCTCTACGACCGCACGAACGGCCGGGGCAAGCCCTTCGTGGACAGCCCTGCCGCCCTGTACAACGCCGCGTTCTTGCGCACCGGCACCGGCGACTTCGCAGGCGCTGCGCGTAACTTCGAGCGTTACGGCCGGGAAAACCCGGATCTGCAAGACGCCGAGCGCGTGTACTTCCAGGCGGGCGAGCAGTGGGAGCGGGTCGGTCGGGACGAGGCGATTCGGTTCTACCGCGGCTACCTGAAGCGCTGGGGCGATGCGTCCCCGGATCGGGTGATGGAGGCGCAGTACCGCATCGCCATGCTCACCGAAGAGAAGGGCAACCGCCGCGACGTGGACGCCGCCTGGGACGAACTCCGCACCGCTTGGCGCCGTCTCGCCCCCGCCGGCGTGGGCATGAATGGGCGGCGCTACGCGGCGCAGGCCGAGGTGCGCCTGCTCATCGCCGAGGTCGACGAGTTCAAGCAGATGCCCCCGGGCGTCAAGAACAACGAAAAGAAGTACACCGAGGCCATCCTCAAGAAGATCCAGGACGTCCAGGCGCTGGACGCCAAGCTGGCCCAGCTCGTCCAGCAGTATCAGGACTTCGAGTCGAGCTCGGCGGGCCTGTATTTGGCGGGAGCTGCGTATCTCCAGCTCTCGGAGCACATCTACAACGCGCCGTTGCCCCCGGGCGTTGACGACGACACCGCCGCCATCATCCGCGACGAGCTGGAGAAGATTCGCCAGCCCATCGAAGACAGCGCGCGGTCTCGCCTCCTGCGGTCCTTGGATCTGGGCAAGTCCCAGCGCCTCTGGTCCGAGTGGCAGACGAAGTCCCTCGACGAGCTCGCGCGCCTCGCGCCCGCCGAGTTCGCGTCCGAGAAGCCGGAGGTCCGCGGCAAAGCGGACACCGTCGTCAGCCCGAAGGTCCTGCCCGCGCCGATCCTCCCGCCGGCTCCGCCGCCGGCGCCGGCCCCGGCCGGAGGTGCCCCGTGATGCGTTCGCTCGCCGTCCTTCTGTTCGCGGCTGCGTGTGCGCCCAAGGCGCCTCCCCCCGCTCCCGCGGCGGCGGCCCCGGCTGTGGCTGCGCCGGCCGCGCCGGCTGCCTCCGCCGCGCCGGCCGCCCCCGCTGC
>JBEIVK010000360.1:0-4559 GCA_040373935.1 Alphaproteobacteria bacterium | reverse complement strand
GGCGCATCGCCGCGGTGCACGGAGCGGCCGGGAGGCCGCGACCCGGCAGAAGGGCCCGGTGCCGGCGCGCCGCGCCGGCAGCCGCCCCGCCCCCGGTGCCGATGGGGCGCCGAACGCGGGGGGCAGGGCGTGCCGGCGGTCAGGGAGCGCCCGACCCGTAGCGCAGGGCCTTGATCTCCAAGGTGGTGCGCCCCCGGGGCAGCTCGACCTCGACGACATCCCCGGGGCGCCGGCCGAGCAGCGCCCGGCCGATGGGCGACTGGACGCTGATGCGCGCGCGGGCGGTGTCCGATTCGTCGGCGTCCACGAGGCGCCAGGTCTTCTCGACGCCGTCTTCGTCTTCGACGGTGACGACGGCGCCAAACTGCACGTGCGGCACGGCGGGCTGGGTGTCGGTGTCCACCACCGTGATGCCCTCGACCTTGTGACGCAGGTGCCGGAGGCGGCTGTCGATCTCGCGCAGGCGCTTTTTGCCGTAGATGTATTCGGCGTTCTCCGAGCGATCGCCCAGCTCGGCGGCGGCCGTGACCTGCGTGACGACCTGGGGGCGCTCCACATGCCAGAGCGCGTGAATCTCGTCGTGGATGCGGTCGAATCCTTCGCGGGTCATGAAGCGCGGCACGGTCGGCCCCCCGGCGGTCCGTTAGCCCGGACGGCGTGCGGCGTCAGGGGCGGTGCCGGGGCCCGGCCCCCGCGGTGGAGGGCGGGCGCTGCGCGCCCGGCGGCGGCGCATCGGCCGAAGATGCGCTACGATGCGCGGGCAGGGGACGAACGTGGCGCGACGCTGGCTCATCGCGGGGTTGTGGGCGCTTTCACCGGTCGCGCAGGCGGCCGGCACCTTGGTGGTCCGCTCGGATCCGCCGGGGCAAGCCATTCTTCTCGACGGCGAGGACGTTGGCCTGTCCACGCCCGCCACGCTGACGAGCCTGCCCGCCGGGCGGCACGTCGTGGCGGTGCAGGGGGCCTGCTCCACCGGCGCGGTGGTGGTGGATCTGCCCGACAACAGCAGCGTCACGGTCGTGGTCCCGGTCGAGCGGGTGCCGGGGCGCCTGCGCGTGGAGGCCAACCCGGCGGGCGCCAAGGTCGAGCTGGACGGCCAGCCCTTTGCCGCCGCGGCGGGGCAGGCGGTCGCGGTGCCCTGCGGCCCGCACACCGTCGGAATCACGCTTCCGGGCTACATGCCCTTCCTCATGAACGTGGTCGTCGACGCCGGTCAGGAGCTGTCGCTGCCCATCACGCTCGAGCGCCTGGGCGGCGGGCGCCTCGCCCTGCTCACCGAGCCGGCCGACGCCCGGGTCTTCATCGACGGCGCGCCCTGGGCCCCGGCCACCAAGCCGGGCGATGTCGGCGTGGGCGTGCATCGCCTGCGCGTCGAGGCAGACGGCCATCTCCCCGTCGAGCGCGAGCTGGTCGTCGAAGACAAGGCCTTGCTCGACCTCACCATCCGCCTGGAAAAAGCGCCCACGGTGGGCCGCGCGGCCCCGGCGGGTGGCGGCGGCGGCATGAAGCCCACGCGCATCGCCGGGCTCGGGCTCAGCGGCGTCGGGCTCATCCTCGGCGGCGTCGCCGTGAAGGAGCTGTCGGACATGGGCGCCGCGGCGGACGTCTACTACGCCCGGGTCGACGACGTGAAGGCCACCAACGACGCCTCGGTGCTGCCTCCCGCCTACGCCAACGAGTACCGCACCAACACGCTTCTCCCGCAGCGCAACCGCGCGGTCGGCCTCAGCGCCGCCGCCGCCGTCGCGCTCGGGGCCGGCCTCACCCTGACCTTCGCCTTCTGAGCGCGGGCCCGCACGGGCCCTTCGGGGACATCATGCGCCTCCTCGCCGTCTTCGCTCCTCTGCTCGCCATCGGCTGCTACCCGGCCGTGGACCTCTCCGGCGTCAAGGCGGGCCGGACCACCGTCGACACCGCGGGGGACACCGGCGGCCCGGATCCGGTGGACTGCGTATTCTACACCGACGGGGACGGCGACGGGTTCGGCCTGGATGGCGCGGCGGTCGAGGCCCCCTGCGACGCGCAGCCGCCGGGCACTGCGGCCCAAGGCGGGGACTGCGACGACGCCAGCTCCGCCACCTTTCCCGAGGCCCCCGAGCAGTGCGACGGCACGGACAACGACTGCGACGCCGCCGTCGACGAAGACCTCCAGTTCGGCTGGTACCCGGACGACGACGCCGACGGCTTCGGCAACAACGCCGGCTTTCAGGACATCTGCGACCCGCCGGAGGGCTGGGTCTCCACCGGCGGGGACTGCGACGACGCCGCGGCCACCGTTAGCCCGGCGGGGGTCGAGGTCTGCAACAGCGTGGACGACGACTGCGACGGCGCCGCAGACGACAACGCGGCGGACGCCCTCACCTGGTACGGCGACTTGGACGGCGACGGCTTCGGCGACGACGGCGCGCCCGTCCAAGCGTGCGTCGCGCCCGAGGGTGCGGTGGCGGCGGGCGGCGACTGCGACGACCTCGCGGCGGCCGTGAACCCGGGGGCGCAAGAGGTCTGCAACACGCTGGACGACGACTGCGACGGCCTCATTGACGACGGCGACGACTCGGCGGATCTCTCCACCGGCCTCGCGTTCTACCCGGACGCTGACCTCGACACCGTCGGGGGGCCGGGCGCGCCGACCTTCGCCTGCGTCTCTCCGGGCATCGGCTGGTCGGACCGCTCCGACGACTGCGACGACGCGAGCGCCGACATCTCCCCGCTCGCCACCGAGGTCTGCAACCTCGTCGACGACGACTGCGACACCCTGGTCGACGACAGCGACCCGGGGGTGGACTACAGCGCGGGCGCCTCCACGTTCTACACGGACGGCGACGGCGACGGCTTCGGCCTCGCGGGGACCGACTTCCTCGCCTGCACGCTGCCGCGCGGCGCGTCGGCGTCCTTCGCCGACTGCGACGACACCGCCGCCGCCGTCAACCCGGCGGCCCAGGAGGTCTGCAACACGGTGGACGACGACTGCGACGCCCTCATCGACGACACCGACACCTCCGTCGACCCGTCCACCTTCTCCACGTTCTACACAGACCGCGACGGCGACGGCCTGGGCGATCCCAGCGTCCCGCTGTTCGCCTGCGTCGAACCCGCCGGCGCCGTCTCCAACGCCGACGACTGCGACGACACCACCACCTCCGACATCGACGGCGACGGCCTCCAGGACTGCGAAGACACCGACATCGACGGCGACGGCCTCCGCAACGACTGGGACGTCGCCCCGGACGACGCCGCCATCACCCGCGGCCCCAACGGCGGCTTCGGCACGGACGGCGCCCTCACCATCAGCAGCAGCAGCACGCAGACGGCTTGGTCGTGGCTGGACGGCGACGCCAGCGCCGGCGACGACGAGATCGCGCTCGGCGGCGCCCTCAGCCTCTCGGTGGGCGACGAGGTCCTCATCCTCTCGGTCCAAGGCGACGAAGCGGGGACGCACGAGTTCGCCTTCGTGGCGGACACCGGCGGCGGCTCCGGCACGCTCGTCCTCGAACCCCCGCTGCGCAACGACTACGACGGCGACAGCGTCGTGCTCGTGCAGCGCGTCCCTCACTACACCACGCTCAACATCACCTCCGGCGGCTCGCTCCTCGCCGAGCCCTGGTCCGGCCTCGGCGGCGGCACCGTCGTCGCGCGCGCCACCGGCATCATCACGGTCGCCGGCAACGTCACGGCGTCGAGCCGCGGCTTCTTCGGCGGCATCGGCGTCGCCGGGCGCACCTACGACCCGACCCAGGGCGAGTCCTACGAGGGCCCTGGCGGCAGCTCCGCAACGGCCAACCTCGGCGGCGGCGGCGCCTATCCGCGCACCGCGTCGCGCACGGACACCTGCGACTCCGGCGGCGGCGGCGGCCACGCGGCGGGCGGGAGCACCGGCACCACCCGCTCGGGCGGCACCTCCAGCGCCGGCGGCCTCGCCTACGGGGACGCCGCGTTGTCCGGGTGGTTCTACGGCTCGGGCGGTGGCGGCGGCACGCCAGACCGCGAGGGCGACGGCGCCTCGGCCGCCAACGTCTCCGGCGACGGCGGGCGCGGCGGCGGCCTCATCGCGCTCTACAGCGCGAGCGGCATCATCGTCAGCGGGACCATCGTCACCAACGGCGAAAACGGCGAGGCCGGCGTGACCGCTGGCGCAGAGGTCGGCGGCGGCGGCGGCGGCGCGGGCGGCACCATCGTGCTCGCGGCGCCCGCCGTCACCATCGGCGGCACCGTCCGCGCCCAGGGCGGCACCGGCGGGGTGGGCGCTGAGTTCGGCTACTTCAGCAACTCCAGCCGCGGCGGCGCGGGCTCGGTCGGCCGCATCCGCCTGGAGTCCAACACCATCACCGGCACCACCACGCCGTCCCCTGGCTCCACCGCCGCGTGGTCCAACTGAGCCCAGCGGCCGGCCGGCGCATGCGGTGCGTTCCGGCAGAGGGGACAGGGGAAACGACGTTTCCCCCGTAACGCCCCCATCCTCTCAGCCCCCGCGGCCCCCGCCGCCACAGCGCAGGCCCTCGAGCGCGTGGCGGAGGTCCGCCCAGAGCAGCTCCGCCCGCTCTACGCCCACCGACAGCCGC
>JBEIVK010000085.1:0-10477 GCA_040373935.1 Alphaproteobacteria bacterium | reverse complement strand
GCCCGCGCCGCCACGGCGCCGCGCCCCGAACCCCCGCCCGTCCGCATCAACCTCGCCATGCCCGTCACGCGCATCGGCTTCGGCCCGTTCAGCTTCGACCCGCTGGAGCAGATGATCGGCGCCAAGCTCGCCGACCTGCTGGAGCCGCTCATGGTCGGGCCGGTCACGCGCCGCCCGTCGGAGGCCGGCCCCGCCCTGGAGGTCTACCCGCTGGCGCTCCCGCCCGGTGAAGGCGCCAGCATCCCGCTCGGCCAGTGGGGCGACCTCGGCTTCCGCAACGACGGCGGCCTGCTGGTGCTCACCGTGCCCTTCGGCATGGCCGGCTGGCTGCGCCAGAAGCTCGGGGACGCCATCGTGCGCGGCCCCGAGGCCGGGCTGTCGGTGAACGGCACGGCGCGGGTGGCCGAGGCTTGGGTGCGGCTGCGGCCCGGGATGCGGGCGAGCGTGCCGCTCGGGGCGCTGGGGGAGTGCGGGGTGGAGGCGGCGTAGCCGCGGCCGCGATACCGGCGCTCAGGCAACCGCCCGCAGCTGCCGAACCCACCGCACGTCCTCCTCCGTGAGGCACGCGATCCAGTTCGAGATGCGTTGTATCAGCCCGACCATTTCGGACGGCCCCCCTTCGGACTCACCTCCGAAGGGGGGTTCGTCGCTTCCGGGGTCCTGGAATTCGGCAAGATAAACGTACGGTTTCCGCCACTCGATGGTGAGCTTTCCGCCGGCCCAGGACGAGTTCGAAAGGTGGTGATTGAGAAGCTCTCGCTTCTCCTCGCGGGTGGCCTGCTCGAACAGCGCGGGGGCCTCCTGGGCGAGCGAGAGGATGAGCAGGCCCTCGTCGAGGAAGGACTGCTTGGCCTCGTCGTGCTTGCTCGCCCCTGCCCGATCGCGGCGCTCCCCCGCGCGGCTCGAGGACTGGCACCACGAGACCCCGTGCCCCGACCACCGCGCCGAACGTCCACGGCCGGCCCGACGGCCGCCCTCTCTGGCGCCACCCCGTCGAAAAGGTCCCCGTCTCTGCGCTCCGCGCGCAGCCGACCTGCAGCCGAGCCCCTTCGACGCGTGGCAGCGCCAGGCCCTTGAGAACGCCGCGCGCGATCCGGCCGCCAGAGCCCGCCGCCCCCTCCCGGGCCCTCGCGGCCAAGGTTGAGCCCATGGAGACGCAGGTCGCCGAGGAGGACGCCGTCATCCCCGGGCCGTCGCCCACCCTCAGCCGCCCACCGTGCCCGCGGGAACCACATCCACGCTGCGGTCGGTGTGGAAAACGGCGCGGTAGATGGGGAGCCCCTTGGCGAGGTGGCGCAGGGTGACCCCCATCTGGCGCCCTGCCAGCGAGCGCATCGCATCGAGGATCTCCGCGGAGCGCTCGCGCAGAGCGGGCAGCTCGGGGCGGGTGCTCAGCCAATGGGCGATCTCCACGCGCTGGTAGTCGGTGACCTGGGGGTGGTGCACGAACATCTGCACGCCGCCCAGCGCGGGTGGGACCAGGGGGATGCGGGTGTAGGGGTGCAGGGCGTGGTCCACCTCAACGAGCAGGACCGCCCCCTCCTGGTGACCGCCGCCCAGCACCACGAACTCCAGCTCGGGCAGGCCCTCCCAGCGGGCACGCAGCACCTCAGCGATGGCGTCCCGCGCCAACGCCCGGCGCACGCCGTAGTCCTCCGCGTGGGCCATGCAGAGGCGCAGGTGCCCGCAGCCCATGTGGTCCAGCAGGTGTCCCAGCACAGCCTCACGAATCTCGGACGGTGGGCTCGCATGGAAGTCCCGCCAAGCCGAGGGCGGTGCTTCGCGGCTGGGAAGCATGGACTCCGGGATGGCCGGATCGGCGCGCATGGCGCCGATGTGCGCATTGAGGGCGTGGATGTCCGTGTGCAGGTAGACCCGGCCGAAGGCGTCCATCCAGCCCTCCAGCAGGGGGCGGAGCAGCTCCTTGGGGATGGCCTGGCCCAGCGCTTCGGCCGCCCCCAGGGCGATGATGAGCTCGCCCACGTCGCCGCCGGGGGTGCCGATCACGCCATGGCTGTCGCGGCCGTCCACACAGGCGGTCTTCCCGTGGAGGAGGAAGGCGGCGAGCTTCACCCAGCGCACACGATCGCGGTGCTGGACGTGGGCGCGTACCTGCTCCAGGTCCAGCTTGCCAAGTGCATTCTCTGGCTGGAGAATCGGAAGATCGGGGTCTGCGGGGAGCTCTCTCTGCGTGCAGCTGGTCTCCCGTGAGGTGGGCAAACCGAGCTCACGCCACGCGTGCACGCCGCCCTCCAGGGCGGCGACGTAGCGCATCCCGGAGAGCTCCAGCAGGCGGGCGGCCACGGCCGCGCGCCGCCCTCGGTCGGAGACCAGCACCACGCGAGCACCCGTGCCCAGGGCGCGGAGCTCCATCAAACGCTCCAGGGGGACCTGCACCGAACCCGGGATAAAGCCGAGCGGACCACCGAGCTCCTCCGTAGGGCGAATGTCGACCACCACCACGCGGGCCCCCTGCTCGGCGACGGTGTCGGCGGCGATGAGGGGCTGGCCGGCAGCGTCGCGGTGGCGGGCCTGCTCGAAATCCAGGCGGGCGAGTCGGATCTGGATGGGCTCGGTCATGGATGTTCTCCGGTGGTCAAAGAAGGTTCTGAAGGCCGTTTCCGACGTCCACCGGGGCGAGGGGTGCCGGCAGGTCGCGCTCGCCCAGTGCGGAGCGCAGGTCGATCTCGATGGTGCGGGACATGGCGCTGAGCGGCAGCCCGTAGACGCCCCGGGTGAAGGGGTCCTGCAGGAGGCCCCCCACCGTCTCCACCACCAGGAAGACGAAGGCCATGGCCGCAACCACGAAAATGGTCGCCACCCCGAGGGTGTCGAGGAGTCCGAAGGGCAGCAGCAGGCAGTACCCGCGCACGAAGGCCCGGGTGAAGAAGCGGTAGGCCACGGGCAGAGGCGTGTTCCGGATGCGTTCGCAGCCGCCCTGGTGGTTGGCCAGCTCGGTCAGCGTGCTGTCCAGGCGGGCGAGGCGCTCCTCGGACATGCCCAGCGCCACCAAGTCTCGTGCCTGCAGCTCGAGCAGGGTCTCCGGCACGTTTCGGGCGCCGGCCACCCGGTCCGCATCCGCCGGGCCCAGCCAGGGCGCTGCCGCTGGGGCCGCCGGCTCGCCGCGCAGGTGGGCTGCGAGGGCGTGGGCCCAGGCCACGTGGCGCATCAGCACCCGGTGGGCTGCCGCGGAGTCCGCAGTGAAGCTTGTCATCTGGCGGGCGAGGCTGCGGCTTGCGTTGATGATGCCGCCCCACAGCTTCCGCCCCTCCCACCAGCGGTCATATGCGGCGTTGTTGCGAAAGCCCACGAGGATGGCAAGGGCGACGCCGACGATCTGGAAGGGCGTGGGGGATGCATGCAGGCTCAACGAGCCGAAGTGGTCCAGCAGCACCAGCGCGAGGCCGCAGGCGGCGATCGCCGCCAGCATGGGCGCCTGCAGCTTGATCACGACGACCCAAGGTACGCGGTCTGTCATCACCATGGGGACCTCCGAAGGGGAACATAGCCCTGGACGCCGCCTCACGTGTGGGCGCCGCGCTGCCCCTTTCGATCGCGCAGGTGGAGGCGTGCTCCAGCGGGGAAGAGGCGACGGTGACCGCCGATGGACGCTCCCTCCTGTCGCGGGCCAGGGCGTCGTCGCCGCCCACCAGCGCCCCGTCGTTCGCTCCGGATTGCGGCCGACGCTGGCGAAGAGGTCCGTCCCCGCGGCCTGGGCGATGTCCGGGGCGCTCGCCAGGCTCACCCCGCCGGCGTGGCAGGCGGACCGGTCGCCCAGCGTGCCGGGCCCGTTCGCCCGGAGTGGCGCGCAGCGCTCCGCGCGTCATCCCCCTTCGGTGGTCTGGACCCCGTCCGGCCAGCGACTGCGCCGGGTGGCCAAGAGGGGGGCCGGTCGGGTCCCTTTCGGCCGCACCGAGTGCCGCAACGAACCACGCCCGATTCCGAGGTTTGTCGGGTGCTGCCCGGCTCAAGAGCAGCCATTCCGGATGTCCACCCAAGCTGCCATGCGATCGGTTCGACGGTCCGAAGTCGTGACCCGCGGTGACGAGCTCCTTCGCGGTCGTGCGCGCGGCGCCGGTCTCGTGTGCGCCTCTCAGGCGCGGTCAGGGTATGGCGATGCGAGGTGACCATGAACGCGCTCTTCCGCCCATTCTCGTTCCTTGTTTTCGCTGTCCTCACGGGTGCGTGTCGCGCGACCACCCGCGGCCCGGCGGGAGCGAGTCGCTCGGGGGGACAGGGGTTCCCCGAGGACGACACGGGTGGCGCCCAGACGCTGTTGGATCTCGCCTACGACCCGCCCCCCGGCGTGGACGGGGGGAGCGCCACGCTCGACCTCGTGCGCCGGGCCAACGCCGAGCCCCAACCCCTCGTCCTGCTGGTCCATGGGGGAAGCTGGGTGGCCGGAGACAAGTCCAACTTCCGGGACGCCGCTCCAGACTTCATTCCGTGGTGGCTCGGGCGAGGCCATGTCGTGGCGGCGTTGAACTTCCGCCTCGCGACCCCACTCGGGGCCGACCTCGAGGTGGGGCCGATGGACCAGACGCGGGACATTGCGCATGCCCTCGCCTGGCTCCACGCCAACGCCGCCGCCTACGGGATCGATCCACGACGGACCATCGCCGTCGGCTACTCATCGGGCGCGCACCTCGTCGCGCTTCTGGGCGCAGATGGCAGGTACCTCGAAGAGGCCGGGTTGCCCGAAGACCGCGTCACCGCAACCGTCTCGCTCGACGTGCACGCCTACGATGTCCCCTTCGCGCTCGAGCGAATGGCCGGCAGCGTCGTCGAGGACAACATCCCTCTGATCGAGCACCTGTTCGGGACCACGGAGACCGCGCAGCTGGAGGCCTCGCCGATCGCCTACGTGCATGGCTTTGTCGCCCCGGCGCTGCTCGTGTCGGTGGAGCCGTCGCCCACGGAGCGCGGCACCCACGGGTTCATCGTGAGCGAGGCCGCCGCGCGCTACGCCGCGGCCCTCGTCGGGGCCGGACAGGTCGCCGAGACCCTCCACGACAGCGACGAAACGCACGCATCGCTGGCCATCGGCTTCGGTGCCGACGGCGACCGGGTGACCGAGGCCGTTGGTTCCTTTCTCGACGCCCTTCCGTGATGCGGTGTGTTCACCTTTCCTCGTTTCGGCATCACGGCCACCCGGGCCGGACGCGTGGGTGCGTGGACCGATGAGGGGGATGGTCGACGAGCGTGCCCCTCTCCATCGTCGTCTCTCGGGAATGGTTCGCGCGGGGTGCGGCCCGCGAGAAGCTCCCGTCTGACGCGCGGCGGCCCGCGTCCTCTCCGGCCATCGCGAAGCCGGTGCGGAAGGAGGCCTCCGCCACCTCGGAAGCTGCGTCGACCCTGCGCGCGGCGAGACCGGCCGGCGCAGCTTCACCCCTGCGCGCTCGACCGTCCTGGGGTTGGCGGCGGCTGTCCCGGCGGCCGTGGCGCGGGAGATGTGGGGCGGGCCAGCCCAATCCGTCCTCGCGGTCGCGAACGCCGGAACACGGGTCCTCGCCGCCGTCGCGACGGCGCTGCGTTGCGACCTGCGCAGCGCCGGCCATGGGGGACGGTCGAGGCGAGCCGAGCGAGGCGGCCGGCGCCCCGGAGGATGGGCTGCGACGGCCCCCCACCGTCGCATCGGTTTGTGCGTGCCTGCACTCGGACTGTTGGGTTGCAACGCGTCCTCACGTGAGATAGCGGCGACGCTGGCCGTTCCCGATGACTTCTCCGGGTGGACAAGCGGCCCTGCACACATGGTGGAGGTTCGCGTGTATCTTCTTGCCCTCTTGCTCGCGTGTGGTGGCTCTGGAAAGGGCGGTCCTGGCACCGATGCAGACACCGCCGACGCCGACGCCGACGCCGACGCCGACGCCGATACCGACACCGACACCGACACCGACACCGACACCGACACCGACGAACCGCCCATGATTGGAGATGCGCTCGCTGAGATGTGCGGCGCCTACGACCCCGGCTCGGCGGAGATGGCGGGAGCGGATCTCTACAAGGTGACGCTCGACGACCCCGAGGCGCTGTGCAACGATGGCACCCCGGCCGTCATGTTCATCCGGCCGTCCACGGGTGGAGAGTTCTCCAATCGATGGGTGATCTACCTGCAGGGGGGAGGCTCCTGCCAGGATCTCGAATCCTGCGGCATCCGCTACTGCGGAACAGATAAATACACGAAGGCAAAGATGAGCTCCACGTGGACGGACAACGCGGTCGGGGAGTCTGCGCTGTTCACCCGCGACGGCGACAATCCGCTCGGAGAGGCCAACCAGGTGCTTGTCCACTACTGCAGCTCGGACAGTTGGACGGGCACGAACCGCGACGTCGTGCTCGCCGACGAGGAGAACCATCCCGGCGAATCCTTCCGTTTGCATTTCCGCGGCCGGGAGATTGTCCGGGCCGCCATCGATACGCTGAAGGCCGGTTCGGTGCGGTCAGACGACGGCTCGGTGAGCGTGCCCTCATTGGCGGACGCGACGACGGTCATCCTTGCTGGCTCGTCCGCGGGCAGCCGCGGAGCACAGAACAACCTCGATTGGGTGGCCGAACAACTGCCGTCCGCGCGGGTGATGGGCTGGTTCGACGCCAGCTCGCCTCCCACGTATGAGGACATGGGCGAATATGGCCAGCCTGTCGCGGATTTCGACCGCGATGTTCGGTGGGTCGAATATTATCAGGCGACTTGGGGCATGTGGGTCGACGAGTCCTGCTCCGACTTGCACCCCCCCGACGAGCAGTGGTTGTGCGGGAACGCGGACCACCTGGTCCAGCATCACGTCACGACCCCGTTTTTTGTGCGCCAGGACATCCGCGACACCGTGACCGGCGGCCGCTACCTCGACTTTGGCGCTCCGCTGCCGTTCCTCGCGGAGGTCTGGGCCCTGTCGATGGACCGCATCCACGAGGCGCCTCTCACCGGAGAAGAGGGCGCGTCGATGACGGTCGCACCGGGTGTGTACTCCCCCAACTGTGGCCAGCATGTGGGCCTGAACGACCAGGAATGGTTTACGGAGGCCCTGGTACGCGACGACGACGTTGACGGCACCTGGTACTCCCACCGCGGCGCCTTCATCGCCTGGTATCTCGGCCGAAGCGTCGAGGTCCTGGACGGAGAGCCGAGCACGCGCTCCGTTTGCGTGGATACGAACGACGACGGCGGCTGAGAGACGCTGGCGTCCGGCTCCACGCTCGGTCCGCCACGCGTCGAGGGCGGGTGCGCGGGTCGCAGGCGTTCGGGGCGTCGCGGCGCTGCTCCGCCGCCGCTCGGGACGGAGCCTCCCGCCCTGTCCTGGGCACCTCAGGGGTTCCCTCGAACGGCGGGCCGTGGCTCATCGGCGGTGCTCTCTCGTGCTTGTTCCAGGCGTTTCTGGTCTGCATCCCCTGGTGGAGTCGGGGTGGGCCGAGGCACCCCTTCTGTCGACGGTCTCCCGTCAGGGCGGGGCGCGGGGAGCAGTTCCCGAGGCGCGGCGAAGTCGTTGTCGACCCGCCGTTCCCGGCGCCTGCGATCTCGCCGGCAGGGGGTCCCATCCGGCCTTCCCCGGGTCCACCGTGGGACGGGCCAGAACCAGTGGGCGAGGAGGCCGTGACGCCCTGAATACCAGCGCCACCCCGATGTTGTTGTCCCGACGCGCTGGTCCTCGGGGGCCGGCTTCGTTACGGCGGGGCGCGACAGTCTGGTTCACACCAAGCTCGAACACTTCAACAGCGGCGCTCTCGGGGACTGCTTGCGGCCCCCGCCTTCGGGTCGTATCGTCGATGCCCCGTCGGCTGCTGCGGTCGTGTTCGGGACGCGTGGAGCCAGAAGTCAAACACGCCACTCCGTGGCTCATACACCGTGTATTGGAGCGCCCCATGTTCCTTCGACGACTTCTCTCCTCCCCCGCAGCGCTCCTCCTCGTGATGGCGGCGGGCTGCGGTGCTGGCACGAAGGGTGCGCCTGCGGCGAAAGACACTGGTTCCGACGGGAGCGGTGACGGCACGGATTCGGGAGCCACCGGGGGCGGCGGGAGCGACGGCGACGGCGGCGACACGGACAGTTGCGAAGCCGACACCGGCGACACCGGCGACACCGGCGACACCGGCGACAGCGGACCGGATGGCGCTTGCCAGAACGGGGCCGATTTGGCGATCCACGCTGACCCGAACCTCGCTGTATACGACAAGGCGGTCACCTGCGGGCTCGAAAGCCTGGCGCTGCTCCTCAGCGCGCAGTGGGACGCATTTGACGTCGCCTTCTCCGCGTGCATGGCGGACACCTCCTATGGCGGCAACCCCATGTTCGCCTTCGCGCTGACGCCCGAATGCGCAGATTGCTACGGCGACTACGTCCGGTGCGCAGCAGAGTTCTGCATCGGACCTTGCGCAGCGGATCCGGCTGCGGAGGCCTGCGTGACCTGCCAGGAGAATGCGGGGTGCTATGACAACTTCGCGTCCTGCAGCGGGTTTCCCCGCGAGTGAGGGGCGTGCTCGGAGCGGGTTTTCTCGCACGGTCGATGCGCGCGACGCCCGTGGAGGCGCAGGTCTCCGCCGCGTCGCGTGCTCCGAGGACGCCCGGGCACCGAGACCATGAAGGGGATGCGCGAGAACGCAGAGCGGGGCTGGCACAACGGCGGACGCACACCCTACGGCTACGCCCTGGAGCGCGTGACCGAGAACGGCCGCGAGCGCGGGCGCCTCGTGCCCGGCCCGCCCGAGCAGGTCGCCGTCCTCCGCGAGATGTTCGACCTCGCCGTCCACCAGGGCTACGGCCTCAAGCGCATCGCCAACCTGCTGAACGCCCGCGGGGTGGCCGCGCCGCGTCGCAAGCACTGGAACGCCTCGACGGTCGGCAGCATCCTCGACAACCCCGTCTACGTCGGCGACATCGTCTGGTTCAAGAGCAAGAAGGCGGGGCGGACCGGCCGAGCGCGCACGGACGAGGCCGAGCAGATCGTCCATCAGGACGCCCACGAGCCCCTCGTCGACCGCGCGCTCTTCGAGAAGCGGCAGGAGCTCGCCTCCAGCCGCCAGCTCGATCTGCACGCCAGCCCGCGCAAGTCCGTGGACTACCTGCTGTCGCGGCTTATCCGGTGCGAGCACTGCGGCAGCAACTTCATCGGCCGCCGGCACACCTACGCCGCCCGCGACGGCCAGATGGTCACGCAGCTCAGCTACTACTGCTCCGGCTACCTCTACAAGGGACGCTCCGTGTGCCCGTCCCTGCCCATCGACGCCGTATGGGTCGAGTCCTTCGTCCTCGACATCGTGCAGACCCGGCTCTGCGAGGCCAGCGCGTGGGCCGAGCTGGAGGGCATGCTCCGCGGGCGCATCGAGGGCCGTCGCAAGAAGTACGGCCAGGAGCCGAAGGCGGCCGAGGCCCGCCTCGCGGACATCGACCGCAAGGTGGAGAACGACGCCCGCGCCATCGGCGAGGGCCTCGACGCGTCGGTCTGCCGCGCGCGCATCGACGAGCTCAAGGCCCAGCGGGAGACCATCGAGGCCGAGGCCGCGGTGCTGCGCCGCGAGGACTACTACACGACCGCGCTGGAGCGGAACCTCGCCGCCCTGGAGCGCTTCCGCGCGGCCTTCCGCGAAGGCTTCGCCAAGCTGCCCTTCGGCCTCCGGCGCGAGATCGTCCTGCACTTCATCGAGGAGATCGCCGTCCACGACCGCCGCGAGCTGCGCGTGCGCTTCAAGGTCCCGTTCGACAACGTCGGCGTCGAGCACCTGTGCGACGAGGCGGAGGGCGGAGCCAAAAACGAACGAAGGTCCGCCGGGGAGGCGGACCTTCGCGGGTTTACTGACATTCTTCCGTCAGGACCAGAATGGCTCCCCGGGCTTGTCGGTGGGGGGAACCTGGGTGCTGCGGGCGCGGTATCCGAGGGACTCGCCGCGCCGGGAGCGACGGAGGCGTGAGAGCGGGGTGGAGCGGTGGCGGAGGTGGGCCGTGATGGTCGCCGGGGGAATGACGAAGGCGGAGGTCGCGCGGGCCGAGTGCGTGTCGCGGGCGGCGGTGACGATGGGGCTGCGGAAGCTCGGCGCTGGCAACGCTGGATAGAAGTCGCTACACTTATAGACAGATGAAGCAAGAACACTCCAGCCCCGCCTCCGACGTGCTCCGCGTGGTCACCGATCTCGGCGGCACCGCCCGCACCAGCGAGATCCTCGCCGCCGACGTGCACCCCCGCGACCTGTACGCCGCGCGGGACGCCGGCGTCCTGGTCGAGGTCACGCGCGGGGTCTTCCGCCTCGCCGACCTGTCTCTCACCGAGCCCGACCTCGTGGCTGTCGCCACGCGCATGCCGCGGGCGGTGCTGTGCCTCGTGACCGCGCTGCACCTGCACGGGCTCACCCAGGAGATCCCGCGGGCCGTGCACGTCGCGCTGCCCGGGGGGGTCCACCCGGCCCGACTCGACCACCCGCCGCTCGAGGTCTACCACTTCTCGGCCGCCAGCTACGCCGCCGGGGTCGAGGAGCGCGAGATCGACGGCGT
>JBEIVK010000059.1:0-12234 GCA_040373935.1 Alphaproteobacteria bacterium | reverse complement strand
CGCCCCCGCGCCGCGGCCGCGCCCCGCCGCACCGTCCAGTCTGCTCCCGCTGCAGGTCGATCCCGCCGCCCTCGTGTCGGGTGGGGCGTCCGGCACCGGCGTTGTGGTCGACGCCCGCTCCGACTCCTTTGAGCTGCCGCACCTGGGGCTGCTGGACGAGCACGAGCGCAGCATCGCCCATGTCGACGAGGCCGCCCTGGCGCGCCAGGGTGCGATGCTCGTCGACAAGCTGGCAGATTTCGGCATCACGGGCGAGGTGAGCGCCATTCGGCCGGGCCCCGTCATCACGACCTTCGAGTACCTGCCCAACGCGGGCATCAAGCTCTCGAAGATCTCCGCCTTGCAAGACGACATCGCGATGGCGCTCAAGGCGCTGTCCGTGCGCATCGTCGCGCCCATCCCGGGCAAGGGCGTGGTCGGCTTCGAGGTCCCGAACGACCGCCGCCAGACGGTGTGGGTGCGGGACATGCTGGCCTGTGAGCCCTTCCGCAAGACCAGCATGGCCCTGCCGATGGTGCTGGGCAAGAACGTAGAGGGGAAGCCGGAGCTGCTGGATCTGGCGGTGGCGCCCCACTTGCTTGTCGCCGGCATGACGGGCCAGGGCAAGAGCGTCGGCGTCAACGCGATGCTGCTGTCGATGCTCTACACGCGGACGCCCGAGGAGCTGCGGCTCATCCTCATCGACCCGAAGATGCTCGAGTTCGAGCTGTACCGCGACATCCCCCATCTGCTCCACCCGGTCGTCACCGAGCCGGACCTCGCGAACGCGGCGCTGAAGTGGGCGTGCACCGAGATGGATGAGCGCTACCGCCTGCTCGCCCGCTGGAAGACCCGCAACATCGCCTCGTACAACCAGCGCGTCGAAGAGGAGCTGCGCAACTGGACGCCGGCGAAGGCGCGCCAGTACGCGCCCAAGGATTGGCCGGCCGACGAGCCGCCGCCGCTTCCCAAGAAGCTGCCGATGATCGTCGTGGTCATCGACGAGCTGGCGGATCTCATGATGCTGGCGGCCAAGGAGGTCGAGGTGAGCATCGCCCGCATCGCCCAAAAGGCGCGCGCGGCCGGCATTCACCTCATCGTGGCGACGCAGCGGCCGGAAAAAGACGTTGTGACCGGCATCATCAAGGCCAACCTGCCCACGCGCGTCGCGTACACGGTCCGCACGCGCTTGGACAGCCGCATCATCCTGGACCAGGGCGGCGCAGATTCGCTGCTCGGAAAGGGCGATATGCTCCTCCTGCCGCCCGGCAGCTCCGAGCTCAAGCGCATCCACGGCCCCTTCGCCACCGACGATGAGGTGCGCCGCGTGACCGACTTCCTGCGCTCCCAGGGCCCGCCGAACTACGAGGCCGACATCCGCGTGGAGGCCGGCGAGGGCGGCGAGATCGGCGAGGACGAGTACGACGAGCTGTACGACCAGTCCGTCGAGTACGTGTTGCGCGAAGGCAAGGCGAGCACCTCGATGATTCAGCGCCAGTTCAAGATCGGGTACAACCGCGCGGCGCGCATCCTGGAGATCATGGAGCGCGAAGGCCTCGTCGGCCCGGCCGACGGCGCGCGGCCGAGAAAGGTGCTGGTCGGGGACCACGCGAACGCCTGAAGGGGTTTGGGTCGGCGGGCGCCGCTCGTTTGGCGCGGCCCGCCCCCGCTGCTTAGACATGCGCCCTCCCGGAGGCCCTCCGTGCGTTTCATCGCTGCCCTCGCCCTCGCCCTGTCCCTTGCGGGCCCCTCCCTCGCGCACGCCGGCGAGCCCGCGCCCGTCCCCGAGGTGCGGACGGTCCCGGAGCTGGTGACGGCGCTCAAGGGAACCTACAAGGACGTCCAGGGTCTGTCCGCCGAGTTCACGCAGGTCCAGCGCAGCGGCGTGTCCGGCGAGATTCGGCAGAAGGGCAAGGTGTCGATCCAGCGGCCCAAGAAGGCGCGCTGGGAGTTCGTGGGCGGCGGCCCCACGGACAGCCTCTTCGTCACCAACGGCAAGACGATGTGGGTCTACACCCCGTCGATGAAGCAGGTCATCGAGACGCCGGACGTGGGCGCCGGGAACGGCATGGCGCAGCTCCTCGACGGCTTTGACAAGCTGGACGAGATGTTCGACGTGAAGCTCATCGACACCGCGGGCGGCGCCCAGAAGAAGTCCTACGTGGTCGAGCTCGTGCCGCGCAAGCCCGCCCAGTTCAAGAAGGTGCGCGTCGAGTTCGAAAAAAAGAAGCTCCTGCTCGAGCGCGTGTCCATCGAAGACCCCTTCGGAACCACGACCGAAATCACCTTCAGCGGGCTGAAGACCAACCCGACCCTCCCGGCCGGCACCTTCGACTTCACGCCGCCGGCCGGGGTGCAGGTTATCAAGCCGGGCACGCCGACCCCCTGAACGGAGCCCCTGCCCATGGAGAAGGTCCATCTCGTCAGCCTCGGCTGCCCCAAGAACCGGGTGGACAGCGAGGTGATGGTTGGCAAGCTGCGCTCCGGCCCCTTCGCGCTGGTGGACGACCCGTCCCAGGCCGACGTGATCGTCGTCAACACCTGCAGCTTCATCCAGCCGGCCACCGAAGAGTCGGTCAACACCGTGCTGGACCTCGCCCATCACAAGACCGACGGGCAGTGCAAAAAGCTCGTGGTGACCGGCTGTATGGTCCAGCGGTATGGGGACGCCCTCGTCGACGAGCTGCCGGAGGTGGACCACTTCCTCGGCACCGGTGAATACCACCGCATCGACGAGGTGCTGCGCGGCGACGCCCCGCGCTCGCTGGTGGACACGCCGACCTACATCCACGACGACCAAGCGCCGCGCGTCAACTCGTGGCGCCCGCACAGCGCGTACCTCAAGATCAGCGAGGGCTGCGACCACCGCTGCGCCTTCTGCATCATCCCGAAGCTCCGCGGGAAGATGCGCAGCCGCACCGTCGCGTCCCTCGTGGCGGAGGCCCGCCGCCTCGCCGGCGAAGGCGTGACAGAGCTGAACCTGGTGAGCCAGGACAGCACGGCCTACGGGCGGGACCTCGGCACCGACGACGACCTCGGCGCGCTGCTGCGGGCCTTGGCCCAGGTGGACGGCTTGCGCTGGATTCGCCTGCACTACGCCTATCCCATCGGCTTGCCCGAGAGCCTCCTGCGGGCCATCGCCGAGGAAGAGCGCGTGGTGAAGTACCTCGACATGCCGCTGCAGCACGCGTCGGGGCCCATGCTCAAGGCGATGCGCCGCGGGGTCACGCGCGCCGGCCAAGAGCGCATCCTGGACCGCGTGCGCCGCTTCGTGCCGGACATCGCCATCCGCACCACCTTCATCGTGGGCTTCCCCGGCGAGACAGACGCGGACTTCGCGGAGCTGGAGGACTTCGTCCGCACCCAGCGGTTCGACCGTGTGGGTGTGTTCACCTATTTCCAGGAGGACGGCACGGACGCTGCCACCTTCGGCGCGCAGGTGCCCGAGGACGTGAAGCAGGAGCGTCAGCGCCGCCTGATGGCCGCCCAGGCCGAGGTGTCGAAGGCCCGCTTCGACGCCATGATCGGCACCGTGCACACCGCCTTGGTGGACGGCCCGGCGCCCGAGCAGCCGAAGGTGCTGACCGCACGACTGGCGAGCCAAGCGCCCGATGTCGATGGCTGCGTGTTTCTCGACGGCCCGGCCTCCGATGTTCGGCCCGGGCAATATCGGCAGGTGCGGATCACCCGCGCGAGCGAGTACGATCTGGTGGGCCGGATCGTGAACGGAGGTCCCTGATGGTGAAGCGCTTGGCTTGGGTGTTGGCGCTCGCGGCGTGCAACACCGACAACGTGAAGGCGGTCGTGGGCGACCAGTTCGACACCGGCGAGGGGGTGGACGACGTCGGGCCCACCATCACGCACACGCCGGTCACGACGGCCCAGCCCATCGGGACGGCGGTTCCGCTGACGGCCGCCACCGAAGACCGCTCGGGCGTCGAGGCCGTGAAGATCGCCTACCAGCGCTACGACCAGGTGGACTGGACGCGCGTCGACATGGCGGGCGACGCCGACGGCCTCAACTGGGCCGGGTCGATCCCGGGCGACGCCGTGGTCGGCTCCGGGATGCGCTACTTCATCGAGGCGTCGGACAAGGCCGGGAACCTCTCCGCCTACCCGCCGGACGGCGAGAGCGACCCGCTGAGCTTCCGCGTCGACGGCGGCTGAGCGCGGGGCTCAGCGCAGTCCGAGCGCGGCGGCGGCCTCCTCGGCGGTGGCGTGCACCGGGAGGAGGGCGTCCGGCTGGAGCGGGGCGTCCGGCCGGAGCGGCGCGCGGCCGGGCGCTGCCCACGTGGCGATGGTGACGCGCAGCAGGCCCCCGCTCTCCAGCGGGAAGAGTTGTTGCACCGTGCCTTTCCCGGCGGTGGGCTCGCCGACGACGCGGGCGCGCCCCCGGGACTGCAAGGCGGCGGCGAGCAGCTCGGCGGCAGAGGCGGAGTGGCGGTCCACCCAGACGCCGACGGGGCCGGCGTGGTCTTCGGGGGCGTCCGTGCTGCGCAAGGGCGGGCGCGGGGTGCGGCCTTCCAGCGTGGCGACCTCTCCGGCGGGCAGGAACAGATCGGCGGCGGTGGCGGCCTCCTCGATGGCGCCGCCCGGGTTGCCGCGCAGGTCCAGGAGGACGGGCCCGCCGGCGGCCTGCAGCGCGCGGCGAAGCTCCTCGGCGGTGCCAGGACGGAAGCGCCAGACGCGCAGCACCTGGAGCCCCCCGGGCAGCGAGAGCGCCGAAACGCTGGGACGAAGCACGGCCTCCCGCAGCAGCGTGCGCTCCTCGGGGCCGCCGCCCGGAGCCTGGACGCCGAGGCGCACCGGGGTGCCCGGGGCGCCGGCCAGGGCGGCCTCCGCGGCCTCCCCGCCGCCGGCGTCGGGGCTGGGGAGGGCCACGCCGTCCACGGAGAGCAAGCGGTGGCCCGGCTGGAGCCCGGCCCGTGCCGCGGGCCCTCCGGGCACCACCTCCGCGAGAACCCAGGTGTCCTCGTGCGGCACGACGCGCAGTCCGATGCCGTCCGCGTCGTCGGTGAGGGGAGGGGGCACGGCGGCGGCCGGGATGTAGGCCGTCCAGGGGTCCCCGGCGGCGGCGGCGGCGCCGGCGATCGCGCCGTCGAGCAGGCGCGAGGCGGGCGGCGCGGCGAGGTGGTGCTTCTCCAGCAGGAGGACCACGCGGGCGAGCGCCTCGAAGCCGGCGTAGACCGCCGGTTGAGAGGCGGCAGCGCCCAGCATGAGCAGGCCGAGGGCCCCGAACCAGCGCCGCGCGTTCAGCGGGCGAGCCACGGAAGCGGATCCTGCGGGGTGCTGTTGTAGCGGATCTCGAATCCGAGGCGCGGCGTGTCGTCGTCGGCGAGGCCGGTGTTGCCGACCAGCCCGATGACATCGCCCTCCGCGACCCGGGCGCCCTTCCCGACGCGCAGCCCGTTGAGATGGGCGTACACCGTGGCATAGGGGCCGTGATGGACGACGACGGTCTGCCCGTAGCCAGCGACGTAGTCTGCCACCCGCACCTCGCCAGGGAAGACCGCGCGCACCGGCGCGCCGAAGGCGGCCGCGATCTCGATGCCTCGCGTCTCGGTGGCGAGGCCCGGATCCGCGCCGAAGCGGCGCAACACCCGCCCGTCCACCGGCCAGGCGAGCTTGCCGTAGCGGGCGCGGAAGCTGGGAGGCGGGGCGCCGCCGTCGCCCGGAGGCGCGGCCGAGCTGCCGTCGCTGAGCGCGGCCGAGAGGCCGGCCCGGGCGTCCCGGACCTCGGCGAGCGCCGCGAGGGCCTGCCCCCGCTCGGCGCGAATCCCCGCGAGCACGGCGCGCTTCCCGCTGGATTCGCCGCGGAGGGCCTCTTCGCGGGCCCCGAGCAGACTGCGGACCTCGGCGAGCGCAGCCTGCGAGCGGGCCGCGCGGTCTCGGGCGGCGTCGGCCTCGGCGCGGGCAGCCCGCCACGCGCGCACCCGGCCGGCATCCGCCTGGATGAGCGCCGTGAGGTAGCGGGCGCGGCGCACGATGTCTCCCGGCGAGGCCGACCCGAACAGCACCGGCACGAGCCCCTGCCGGTGGATGCGGTACAGCGCGCGCACGCGGTGGGCGACCTCGGCGCGCAGGCGGGCCACCGCGCCGTCGGCCCGCGCGGCGTCGGCCGTGTGGAGGGCGACCTCGGACTGGAGCGCGGTGGCCTGCTCGTCGAGGCGGCGCAGCTCGTCGCCCAGGGTGATGAGGGTGAGGTCGATCGCGGCGATCTCGGCCATCACGCCCTGCTCGCGGTCTCGCAAGGCGTCCGGGGCGGGCGCCTGCGCGGCGGCCACCCCGAGCCAGAGGGCGAGCGCGAGGGCGCGCATCAAGGCGCCCGCAGCAGGAAGCGCAGCACGGCGACCAGCGCGGCGCCGGTGCCCAGGACCGCCCCCAGCAAGACCAGGGCCAGAAGCCAGGGCCCCGGAAGCGCGCCGAGGCCGGCGGACTCGGGCAGCACGAGCACGGCCCGAAGCTGGCCCAGCAGCAGCCGGTGCAGGAGCTCGAGGCCTCCCACCGCGAGCAGGCCGCCCGCCACGCCTTGCACGAAGCCCTCGACCAGAAAGGGGCCGGCGATGAAGGCCGGCGTCGCGCCCACCAGCCGCTGCACCTCCAGCTCGTCGCGGCGCGCGAAGACCACGAGGTTCACCGTGTTGGAGGTGAGGAAGAGCCCGGCGACGAGGATGAGCGAGCCGAGCACCGCGCCCATGAGCTTGAGCGTGCCGAGGAAGCCGTCGAGGCGCTCGATCCAGTCGCGGCCGGCGTCGACGTCCGTGAAGACCGGGCTGGAGAAAAGCGGATCCAGCGCCGCGAGGGTGGCCGGGCCTTGACCGGGGGCGATGCGGACCTCCAGAGAGGCGGGCAGGACGTCCGCGCCGAGCTCGCCGAGCAGCGGCCCCATGCCCTCGACCCGCGCCGACAACCAGGCTTGCGCCTCGGCCTCCGAGATGAGGCGCGCCTCCAGCACGCCGGGAACGGCCTTGGCAGCGGCGAGGGCCGCGTCGCGCTCGGCCGGCGGCGTGCCGGCCGCGAAGTACGCGCTGACCTGGGCGTCCTGGCCCCAGGTGTGCACGAGGCGGACGAGCTCGCTCTGGAGCGTGAGGTACACCCCGAGCAGCAGCAGCGCGACGCCGATGACCAGTGAGGAGACCGCGTTGAGGGCGGCGTTTTCGCGGACCGAGCGGAAGCCGCGCCGCAGGATGTGGCCGAGGATGATCATGCGGACACCAAGCGGCCCGCCCGGAACCGCAGGGTGCGATGCGGGAAGCGCTGCATGAGCCCGGTGTCGTGGGTGGCGACGAGGACCGTCGTGCCGCGCAGGTTGATGGCCTTGAGGATCTCCATCACCTCGATGGCCATGCCGCCGTCCAGGTTGCCCGTCGGCTCGTCGGCGAGGACGATGGCCGGGTCGTTGATGATGGCCCGCGCGACGGCGACGCGCTGCTGCTCGCCGCCGGACAGGCGCTCTGGCACCTCCGCGCCGCGCCCACGCAGACCCACGATGCTGAGCACGGCCTCCACCCGCCGCGCGATGGCCGGCCGCGGCGTGCCGATGACCTCCAGCGCGAGGCCCACGTTGTCGGCCACGCTGCGGTTCCCGATGAGCTTGAAGTCCTGGAAGACGATGCCCATGTTGCGGCGGACGGCGGCGAGCCCGGCGGCGCCCATCGGCACGATGTCCGTGCCGCCGATGAGGAGCTTGCCCGTCGTGGGCTTGATGGCGCCGTACAGCATCTTCAGGAGCGTGGACTTGCCGGCGCCGGACGGCCCCGTGACGTAGACGAGCTCGCCCTTCGCCACCTGCAGCGTGACGTCGTGCAAGGCGGGGACGTCGTCGTAGACCTTGGAGACGTGGTACAGGCGGATCACGTCCCCTCCAGGGCGGCGTCGTCGTCGGGGGTGAGGTCCACCACGGTTGGGAGAGGTGGAGCCTCGTGCAAGAAGCGGGCTCCCACGGCCTGGAAGCGCTCGGGGTTGTCGGTGACCAGGTAACGCACTCGGCCGGGCCCGGCCCCTGCGCGGGCCAAGCCCGCCTCCGAGAGGCGCGCCGCGGTGGCGTCGGCGACGGCCGCCGCGGAGTCGATGAGCAAGACGCCGGGGAGGGCCGCGGCGATGGGCCCGCGCAGCAGGGGGTAATGCGTGCAGCCGAGGATGAGGGTGTCCACCTCGCCGCGCAGCGGGGCCAGGTAGGCCTCTGCCGTGAGCCGCGCGACCTCGCCGTCCGTCCAGCCCTCCTCGGCGAGCGCGACGAAGAGCGGACAGGCGACCGCCCGCACGGTGAGCCCGGGGCGCAGCGCGTCGAGGGTGCGGGGGTAGACGCCGCCGCGCACGGTGCCCTCGGTGCCGATGACGCCGACCCGCCCGCCGGTGCTGCGGGCGGCCGCGAGCCGCGCACCCGGCTCGATGACGCCCAGCACGGGGATGCCGCGGGGCTCGAGCGCCGCGCGCAGCGGCCCCAGCGCCCACGTGGACGCCGTGTTGCAGGCCACGACCAAGGCCTTCACGCCGCAGCGCACGAGGTGGCCGGCCACGCGCAGCGAGTAGCGCTCGACCGTGGCCGGGGAGCGCGTGCCGTACGGGACCCGCGCGGTGTCTCCGAGGTAGAGGAGGTCCTCGGCGGGGAGGCGCTGGCGCAGCGCGGCGAGCACGGTGAGCCCGCCGATGCCGGAGTCGAAGACGCCGATGGGCGAGGACGGATCGGGCACGGGGGCTCCGTGAGAGGGGGCCGGCCTCCTAACCCGCCGCGGCCGCCGCCGGAGGCCTGCCGGCTGCGCCCGGGATACCGGGGCAAACAGGGAGGGGACGTGCGCGTCGCCGTCTTCGGGGGCAGCTTCAACCCGCCGCACATCGTGCACGCGCTCGTCGCTGCGTGGGTGCGATGGACCGCCGCGGCCGACCGCGTCTGGTTCGTGCCGGTGTACGCCCATCCTTTTGAGGGGCGCCAAGACAAGCGCCTCGCCCCCTTCGCCCGCCGGGTGGCGTGGACGCGCGCCCTCGCCGACACGCTGGGGGACTGGGCGTCGGTGTCGGCGGTGGAGGCCGATTTGCCGGCGCCGTCCTACACCGTGGACACGCTGGACGCCCTCGCCCGGGCCCACCCGGAGGCGCGCTTTCGGCTCGTCGTGGGCGCCGACGTCCTGGGCCAGACGGCCGCCTGGAAGGACTGGGGCCGCATCCTCGCCCACTACGACCCGGTGGTCGTGGGCCGCGAGGGCTACCCCGGCGGCGGCGTCCCGCCCTTCCCGGCGGTCTCCAGCACCGCCATCCGCGCCCAGCTCCTCGCCGGCGAGGCCTGCGCGGGCCTCCTCCCGGCCGCGGTGCGGGCCGCGCTCGACACCGACGACCTCCGCGCGTTTTGGGGCCCTGGGTGACGCTTTTCCTTTTCGATGTGGACGGGACGCTCGTGCGCACCGGCGGCGCGGGCCGTGCGGCGATGATCGAGGCGGGTCGCCGTCTGTTCGGCGTGGACGACCTCTTCTCCGGCCGCGACTTCGCGGGCGCGGTGGACACCGGCATCGTGAGCCACGCGCTGCTCGCGGCCGGGCTGTCGCCGACACCGCGTCGGCTGGGGCGCTTTCGGCGCGCGTACCTTCGGGCGCTGCGACGGCGGCTGCCGGCGCATCCGGGCGCCTTGCTGCCGGGGGTGGAGCCCCTGCTCGCGGCCCTCGGGGGGCGAGGGATGCTCGGCTTGCAAACCGGAAACTGGGAGGAGGGCGCTCGGCTGAAGCTCGGGCATTACGGGGTGCTGGGCCCGTTCTCGCCGGGGCTGGGCGGCTTTGGGGACGACGGGCCGTCGCGGGATGGGCTGCTGGCGGCCGCGGTGCCGCGGGCCCGGCGGCGGGGCTGGGACGGGCGGCGGGTCGTCGTGCTCGGCGACACGCCGCTGGACGTCGAGGCGGCGCGGCGGGCGTGGGCGCGCCTGCCGGGGCGGCGGCCGGAGCTGGTGACGGTGGCGCTGCCGACGGGCGTGAGCCCGCGGGCCGAGCTGGAGGCGGTCCGCCCGGACCTCCTGCTCGAAGACCTCGTGGCGGGGCGGCACGCCATCGTGGGGCTGGCCAGCGGCGGATAGGGAAGGGGGCGTTACGGGGGAAACCGCAGGTTTCCCCTGTCCCCTGAAGATGGGCTGGCGGGCGTGGGGGCGGAGCGCGGGGTCAGTCGGCTGGAGGGAGCCCGACGAAGGCGACGCCGGTGGAGGCGTTGTCGTCGGTGTCCAGGCCGCCGACGATGAGCACGCCGAGGGAGGGGTCCACCGCGACCATGGGCATGGAGACGGGCAAGGGAAGGGAGCCCGTGCCGTCGGCGACGTCGCAGGTGCCGAGGATGGTGCCGGTGCCGGTGGTGGGGTCGAAGATTTCGACGCAGCCGATGGCGTCGCGGCTGTCCCAGAAGAGGCCGCGGGTGCGGGTGACGCCGCCGGCGACGAGGAAGCGGCCGTCGGGGAGGGGCACGAGGGTGTGCATGGCCCGGGGCACCGCCAGCTCGCCGAGGGGAGCCCACTGGTCTCCGTCGAAGGCGAAGACGGCCGCGGTGGCGCTGAGCGCGGTGTTGTCGTCCACTTCGGAGGAGGCGGACACCCCGCCGGCGGAGAGCACGCGGCCGTCCGGGAGCGTGGCCATCGCGTGGTACATGGTGGGGAGAAGGAGCTTTTGGCCGTTGCCTTCGAGGGGCGTGACGCCGGCGCGGGAGAAAAGGTCGCAGGCGACGAGGATCTCGAAGGTGTTGCTGCCCGTGAGATCGGCGCCGCCGCACGCGAGCACGCCGTCGTCGCCGAGGCGCGCGGCCCCGTGGTGGAGGAACGCGCCGCTCGCGCTGCCGACGCCGATGTTGTCGGTGCGGCGGTTCACCGGGTCGTAGACGGCGGCGGTGGTGTCGAAGTACAGCGTGGTGGGGGAGCCGGTGCCGCCGCTGATGCTGCCGACGAAGATGACGCGGCCCTCGGCGTCTTCGGTGGCGGTGTGGTGGTAGAGGGGATCGGGGAGGTAGGCGTCGTCCAAGGGGGTGGTGGCGCCGGAGAGCGGGTCGAGGAGGAAGAGGTCGTCCCCGACGTTGAAGGCATCGACGCCGTCGGCCGTGCCGCCGGAGATGAGCACTTGACCCGCGTCTCCCGAGCGGCTGAGCGGCGTGGCCGTGAAGCCGGCGCGGCCCGGGAAGGCGTTGTTGCCCACGGGCGGCAGAGCGGAGAAGCCGCTTTGGAACGCGAGGTTGGGCTCTGGGTTGAGCAGGTCCAGGCGCGCCACGTCGTCCACCGCGTCTTCGCGGGTGGTGACGCCGTTGGTGGTGCCGCCGAGGAGCAGGAAGCCGCCCGCGCCGTCGGCGATGACGCGCCCAAAAACCCGTTCAGAGGCCAAGTCGCCCAATACGCCGACCCGCTCGACGCCGGCCAGGAAGATGGGGACCGGCTCTGGGACGGCGCCGGCGGAGGCGTCGATGGGGGCGGTGCGCCCGCGGGCGAGGAGGGTGCCGCCGGCGTCGTAGCCGCGCAGCTCCAGCGTGGCCCCGGCGAGGTCGTCCAAGCCCGGAAAGCGCGCCTCGGCGCCGCGCGCGGCGTCCTCCCAGGTGTAGACCACGGGCTCGGCGCCTGCGGCCTCCACGCGCAGCTCGAGCGTGGTGACCGCAGAGAACAGCTCGGACTGGTTGAGCGGGAGCACCGGCTCCAAGGCGAAGCGCCAGGATTCTTCGCCGGGGAGGGTGTCGCCGCCGGCGGGGCCGCCGGTGCAGCCGACGAGGAGCGAGATGGAGAGGGCGGTGCGCACGGTGGCAGGGTAGGAGAGGGGAGCGGGCGGTGTCAAGGCCGGCGAGCGGTCCGAGGGGCCGGAGGGCGGGGCCATGCGGCGATCGGTGTTGCTTGGGATGCGGCCCGGGGTGGTGCACGGCTTCTCGACCGTGGACGACTGCGCGGCTTCGTTGCGGCCGCCGGTGCCCCCGGGCGCGTGGCGCGGGGCTCGCCCTGGCGGTCGGCGCGCCGGAGCTGCCCGTGGCCTGGATGAGCCAGGTGCACGGGGCGGCGGTGCTGGAGGCCGACGCGCCAGGGCCGGTGGGCGAGGCGGACGCCCTGATCACGCGCCGCCGCGGGCTGCTCCTCGCGGTGCGCACCGCGGACTGCGTGCCGGTGCTCGTGGCCGGGCCGGCCGGGGTCGCGGCCATCCACGCGGGGTGGCGGGGGGTGGCGGCGCGGGTGGTCGCGGCCGCGGTCTCGGCCCTCGGCGGGGCGTCGGCGTCGGTGGCGGCGGTCGGGCCGGCCATCGGCGGCGCGGTCTACGAGGTCGG
>JBEIVK010000811.1:0-1986 GCA_040373935.1 Alphaproteobacteria bacterium | reverse complement strand
ACTTTGCCCGCTTGACGCCACGGCGGCTACGGTCATTTCCGGCACCACCATGCCCAAGTCCCGTTTCCCGCTCCGCCCGTCACGGCGTCCCAACCACGCAAGCTGGGCGCGCAATGAGGCCGCCCAGATCGCTCTTGGTCCCAAGTTCGCTACCTGGACGTGGCAGGGCATCGTGGAGATGGTGCCCCGAAACTGCCCCCTCCCGCTCTACATCGAGCCGCTGGGCGCAGTCGACAAGGCCACGGCGCCCTGGTGGCGCCTCATCCTCGACGCTCGACTCTCCAACGAGCTTCAGGACCCCTGGGGTGTATGGTACTTCTCGGTCGCCCAGCTTGCGGCCCTCCTCGACGTATGCGACATCATGTTCGCGGAGGACCTCGAGGATGCCTACCACCTCAGCATCTTCGCCGGTTGCACCGGCAAGCCGTTCTGGTCGCGTGTCTTCTGTATCGACGAGCACGGTCAGGTCGTCGAGCGCTGGCGCCTGGTCATGGGATGCGACCCGTTCACCTGCCTCGGCTTCTGCGACAAGGCCATGAGCGGCTTCTGCATCGACGGCTTCGTCGGGCGCTTCGCCGCGGCTCACTTCGGCCAGCGCAACGCCGGCTCTCCCCTCAACGCCCTGATGCGGTGCATTCAACGCTTCCTTGCCCGCCGGGCCCCGGCCCCCGCCCGACGCCCCCACTCGCGCCGGGCGGTCCCTGCGCCGGTCTCTTCGCCGCCCCCGGCGGTCCGCCGTGGTCTCCACGACACGGCCCTCCACTCCGCGGTCTGGGTCGACGACACCGTTTTCGCCACCAAGACCCCGCCCCACGGCCCGTGCGCCGGCCTCACCGGCGGCTGCCCGGTCTGCGGACGCACGGCCCGCGCTGCCCGCCGCTCCCAGCTGGGCTGGCACCGCCTCGCCCACGACCTCGGCCTGGGCCTCAGCGACGACAAGCGACAACTGCCGTCTCAGCGCGTCACGTACACCGGCATGGTCGTGGATACCTATCGCCGCACTATCTCCATCCCGCCCGACAAGAAGCTCCGCCTCGCCGAGTGCCTGGAAGGTTTCTTCGACCGGCGCGAATGCTCGGTTCACGACCTCTCCTCCCTACGCGGTCGCGTCCAACACTACTCCGCCTGCCTTCCCTACGTCCGCCCGTTCGTGGCGCTCTTCTCCTCCGTCTTGGGGTCTGAGGGCGAACTCGACTCCGATCGCGTCATCGTGCTCCCCCCCGCCGTCTCCGAGGCGGCCGTCTTCATCCGCGGTGTGCTCGAGGACCACGCCTACACCGGCTGCCCCCTGTGGCCGCCCGTCCCGAGCACCCTGCACGCCGCCTTCCTGGCGGGCGAGACTGGCGCCGCCCACGTCGTCATCATCACGTGGGACGCCTCGCTCCACGGTTGGGGCATGGTGCTGCGCTGGTGGGCCAACGTTGCCGGCAAGGTGATCATCGGCACCCTCCCCGACTCTGAGGACATGCGCCACCAGGTCCGCCGCGAGGCCCTGGCCGGCGTCCTCGCCCTCGAAGCCGCCGCTCTCGAGGTCGACCTCTCCGACGCGATCGTCATCCTCCGCAACGATGCCGTCGGCGCTCTCTCCGCCTTCAAGAAGGGCAGTTTTTCCTCCACGTTCCTGCAGCAGTGTGCCATGCGCTCCTGCGTCACGCAGCGCCGCGTTCGCTGCCAGCTCCTCACCCTCCACGCGCCGGGGCGGGTCCTGGTGGACGAGGGCGTCGACGACCACTCACGCGCCGGCGCCCTCGAGGTCGCGGGTCCTGTCAGCTCCCCCCTCGTTCGTCGCCGTGCCCTGGCCCTGGCCGCCTCTTGCGGCTGGTCCCTCACGTTGGACGTCTTCGCCTCTGCGACGAACAGCTTGCTGCCTCGCGTCTTCGCTCGGTACGCTGAGCCCGCTGCTGAGGCCGAGGACGCCTTCACCGTCCCCGACTGGGCCTGCTCGACCTGCCCGGCTTGCGGATGCTCGCATCGCGAGTCCCTCTT
>JBEIVK010000403.1:0-4157 GCA_040373935.1 Alphaproteobacteria bacterium | reverse complement strand
GGCGCCGCGTGGGCGCGCCGCCGCTACCTGCAAAATGTCGCCGAGGTGGACGAAGCCTTGGGCGTGCTCGTGCAGACGCTCGGGCCCACCACGACCCTCGTGCTCGCCGCCGACCACGGCGAGGAGCTGTTGGACCACGGCGGCTGGGACCACGGGCGAACGCTCTACGAAGAGCAGCTCCGCGTCCCGCTCCTCGCGGTCGGCCCTGGCCTCTCCGCCGCAGTCCACACCGCAGCGGTGAGCACCCGTGCGCTCGCGGCCACGGTGGCGGTGTGGGCGGGCGCCGCGCCACCGCCCGGCCCGTCCTTGCTCGATGGCGCTCCCGAGTTGGGCTTTCCAGCCGGCTGGGCCTACGGTGCCCCGGCGGCGTGGGGCTTGCTCCAGGGCACCCGAAAACGCTGGGTCCAGGGGCGCCACTTCCACGAGACCGATCTCGCGGAGGACCCGCAGGAGCGGGCGCCGGCCCTCGATGCGTGGCCCGACGCCGCGTTCGGCGCCGCGTTGGGTGAGGCGCTCGGCCGCCCCGCCGGGCCCGCGCTCCGCGTCGCGCGAGACGCAGGGTCTGCGCCCGCGCCAGGAGACCCGTGGGTGCTGCGCTGCGCGAAGCCCATCGCCAGCGTGCACGCGGTCACGGCGCCCGCCGCGGGCCTTCGCGCGCCCGAGGTGCGCCAGCAGGAGTTGCGGTTCGAAGCCGGGCCCACCCCGCTCGCCACGGAGCTGTACATCTGGCCGGATCCCGGCCCGTGCGCCTGGTCGTCCGGCGGCCCGGCAGCCGCAGGGGTGGACCTCCGGAGCGTTCACCTTCCCCCGCCGATCCCCGCGACGGCCGCGCCGCCGCCCCCCGACGATGCCCTGCGGGCGCTCGGCTACCTCGATGCCCCGCCGCCGGAGGCCGCTCCCCCAGCCGCACCCCCTCGCCCGCGCTGATCTCCGGCTCCCGCGGGCCCGGGCCGTCGCGCGGCCCTGCCGGTGCATCCGCGGGGGCCGCCGCGCCATCGCCCGGCCGATCCCTCGCGCACACTTGACTGCCAGCCGAGCCATTGCCTTGACAAGTCAAGGTCGTTTCGGTACGGGGAGCGTCCCGCAGGAGCGCCCGTGCTGCCCC
This sequence comes from Alphaproteobacteria bacterium, assembly GCA_040373935.1. Lineage (GTDB taxonomy): Bacteria > Myxococcota_A > UBA796 > UBA796 > UBA2385 > JBEIVK01. The sequence continues at coordinate 3,052 of JBEIVK010000403.1, read as the reverse complement.
ATCTCCGCCTGGTCTCCGACTCCGCCCCCGCCGAGCCCGCCGGCGGCGCACAGCCGACACCGCCCATCGAGTCCGTGTCCCCCGCCCTCCCGGGGGGCGAATCCGCCGAGGACGGGCCGACGGTCCACGGCCCCGGTGCGGCGCAGCCCGCAGAGCCCGACGACGACGCCCCCACCACGCACGACGGGCCGGTGTCATCGCGCCCCGAGGCCGTCGAGGACGCGCCGACGGCCCACGGCGCCGCGTCTCCCGCCGCCGATTGGGCCGCGCCCGCGGCCGACCTCCCCGCGCTCCCGCCCGCGGACCCGGGCGGCGTCGACCTCCTGGATCCCACGACCGCCTACCTCGTGGCCGAAAATCGCCGCCTCGGGCGCGAGCGGGACGACGCGCGCCGCTCCGCAGCCCGCGCCGCCGAGGAGGTCCGCATCGCGCTCGCGCGCGCCGTCGCCGCCGAGGAAGCCGCCGCCCCGGCGCAGGGAGCGTGGGACGCGCTCCAACGCCAGGAGAGCCAACTCCGCGCCGCGCTCAAGGACGCGAACGAGCGCCTCGCGGCCGCGGAGGCCGAGCTGGCGCCGCTGCGCGCCTTCGCCCGGGCGCCGTGGTGGGTGCGCCTGCGCGGCCCCTGACCGGGTGATCCCGCGGTCGGGACCCGTTAGTGGGCCACCATGTCGTCCGACCTCGCCGCCCTCGACGCACGACTCGACGCCGCGGGCGCGCACCTCGCGCGCTACCGGGCGGCCGGGATGCGGGTGTTCGCCACCTCGTCTTTTCAGCCCAACAGCGTGCTGCTGCTCCATCTGCTCGCGAGCCGCGCCCCGTGGGTGCCGGTGTACTTCCTGGACACCGGCTACCACTTCCCCGAGACCCTCCTCTGGCGAGACGCGGTCGCGCGGCAGACGGGCCTGCGGGTGGTGGACCTGCGGAGCCCGATGCCCCGCAGCCAGCAGCGCGACGGCGAGGGGCGCCTGCTCTTCGTGTCAGACCCCGACCGCTGCTGCCACCTCAACAAGGTCTTGCCGCTGCTGCCGGTCCAGGCCGGGCACGACGTTTGGGTCACCGGGGTGCGCGCCACCCAGAGCGCGCAGCGCGCCGCGATGGACGAAGAGGAGCCCGACCCCTCGGGCATCCTCAAGTACAACCCGCTGCTTCGCTGGACGGGCGCCGAGGTCGAGGCCTTGCGCGCCGCCCGAGATCTGCCACGGCATCCCCTGGAGGGGCGCGGCTATGCCTCCGTGGGCTGCGCGCCGTGCACCACCGCGAGCGGCGGCGGCCTGGACGACCGCGGGGGCCGTTGGTCGGGCCAGCGCAAAACAGAGTGCGGCTTGCATGGGGGTGCGCGGTGAAGGTGCTGGTCACCGGCGGCGCCGGCTATCTCGGGACCGAGCTCGTTCATCGGCTCGCGGCCACCGCCGGGGGCGAGATCATCGTCTACGACAACCTCTCCCGGCGGGCCCACGGGCTCTTCGTCGGGCCGCCGGTCGGCCCGGCCGCGGTGCGCTTCATTCGCGGCGACCTCCTCGATTCCTGGCGGCTGGAGCGGGCCCTGGAGGGAGTGGACGTGGTCGTGCACTGCGCGGCGCGGGTCACGACCCCCTTCGCCGAGGGGGACCCGCACGCCCTCGAACAGGTGAACCACTGGGGCACCGCCGAGCTCGGCGCGCGCTGCCTGGATCTCGGCGTGGCGCGCCTCGTGTACGTGTCGAGCACCTCGGTGTACGGCGCGTCGGAGGCGCCCGCCGAAGTGGGCACCCCGCCGCAGCCGGCCACGGCATACGGCCTCTCCAAGCTCCGCGGCGAAGAGGCGCTCGCCCGCTACGCGACCCGCGGGGACCTCCGCATCCTGCGCTGCGCCAACGTGTACGGGTTCAGCCTCGCCTTGCGCTTCGACGCCGTCGTGAACCGGATGCTCTTCGAGGCGTGGTCGGAGGGCCGGGTGCACGTCGAAGGCGCCGGAGACCAGGTGCGGGCCTTCACGAGCGTGCAGCGCGCCGCCGCGGTGCTGGCCAGCCTCGCGCGCGGGGAGGGGCCGTCCGGCCTGTCCGTGCTGGTCGAGCGCAATCTCAGCGTCCACGAGATCGCGGAGGCGATCCAAGGCCTGCTGCCCCGCACCGAGCGCCTCGCCGTGGCCCGGGATCTCCCACGGCGCAGCCTGCGGGTGGCCCCGGACCCGCGCTGGACCCCCGCGGGGGACGCCGGCCTCGCCGGCTTCTCCGATGAGCTGCGCGCGTTCCTCGGCCGCTTCGCCTGGACGGCCCGCCCCTGAGGCCCCCGCCGGCCCCGCGGCGCCCGGCGCGCGGGCGCGCGCCGACACCGGGTTAGCTCGCTCGCCATGCCGCGCTTCAACCCGCTCCTCGACGCCCTGCCGGCCTATCCGGCGCACGCGCTGGAGCAGCGCAAAGCGGCCGCTGTGGCTGCCGGGCGGCGAATCTTCGACTTCGGCGTCGGCGACCCCTACGAGCCGGCCCCGGACTTCGTTCGGTCCGCCCTGGTGGACGCCCTCGGCCCCGCCTGCCCCTACCCGAGCGTGCGGGGCCGCCCCGGCTTGCGCACGTCCATCGCCAACTATCTCGCGCGGCGCTTCGGGGTCACGGTGGATCCGGCGGCGGCCATCCTGCCCACATCGGGCGCGAAAGAAGCCGTCTTTCACCTGCCGGCAGCCTTCATCGACCCGCGCTCTCCCGACCGCCTCGTGCCCTTCCCCGACCCAGGCTACCCCGCGTACAGCCGCGGGGTGCTCTTCGCCGGCGGGGAGCCCGCGCCCATCCGGCTGTCGGGGGACCACCACCTCCGCCCGGCAGACCTGTCCGACGCCCTGCTCTCCCGGTCGCGCATGGTGTGGCTCAACCACCCCCACAACCCGAGCGGCGCGACGCTCTCGCGCGAAGAGCTGCGCGCGCTCGCCGACCGCTGTCGCGCCTTTGACGTGGTCCTCGTCAACGACGAGACCTACGCCGACGTCTACACCGGTGCGCCGCCCGCCTCGCTGCTGGAGGCCGGGCTGGAGAACGTCCTCGTCGTCCACAGCCTCTCCAAGCGCTCCGGGATGACCGGC
>JBEIVK010000278.1:0-5428 GCA_040373935.1 Alphaproteobacteria bacterium | reverse complement strand
GGCCGCGACCCAGGCCGCCGCCGCGCGGACCATCCGGCGGCCCGGCGCAGCGCCCCGCGGCAGGCGCTGATTCCAAGCGTCCAAGCGCCGCAGCACCCTCGGGAGCGCCTCGACCCGAACGAGCGCCTCAATCGCCTGGAAAATCGCGTGCTCGGCGTCTGGGCTCCACGCCCCCGCGCGGAGAAAACGGTCCACCCGCCGCCACGCACGACCGGGCGCCGCGCGGAGGTCCAGCTGGGTCAAGCTGGCCAGCAAGGCGGCCGCGCTGGCGTGCGCGTCGCGACCCGCGCCTGCCCGCATCGCCCGGCCAAACGCGCGCTGGGCCGCCCGGAAGACGCGACCGGACGCCGGCGTGGCGGGCGCAGCCGCCGGGCGGTCTCCGAGGACGCCCGCGATGCGCGCCGCGACCCGAACATCCACAGCAGCCCCACCTTTTCTCCAGGCGACCCACAGCTCGCGGTCCCCCGCCTCGACCGCGCCCGTGCGGTAGCGCTGCACGGCCCGAGACCGGTGGGCCGCCGCCGCGACCGCATCGCCCCCCAAGCACAGCGCATGGAAGCCCGCCCGCGCCGCGGCATGCGCCCCCGCGTCCCGCTGCGCCCGCGCCACGATGAGCCGCGCGAGCCGCCCGCGCATGCCGGCCGCCCCCCCGAGCGCCTCCGCCAACCGGGCGGCGCTGGCATTGTCGTCGGCCTGCCACGCCGCCCACGCGGGCGCGAGGACCAGCCAGTCCTCCCGGCTGACCCGCATCTCGCGCAGCTCGGCTGGGATGGGCCCCGGCCCGGCCACCCCTCAGCCCTGCTCGCCCACGACGCTGTACGCCATCGCGGCCCCGCCGCAGCCGTCCACCGTCACCACCAGCGTATAGTCGCCCGCGGTGTCCGCCGTGAACGCCACCGCCGGGCACAGCGCGTCGCCCGAGCTGCACGGCGCCGCCCCCGCGACCTGCCCGCGCAAGCAGCCCTCCGGCCCGACCAGCGCGAGCCCGGGGTCCATCCCGGGGTTTGCGACGTCGACACCCACGCGGACGGCCTGGCCGGCGGCGAGGGGCAGGATGTGGTGGTCCACCCGGGCGGGGGCGCCGCAGGCCACGGACCCCGACGCCGCCGTGAGCGTCGACAGGGCCGCCACCTCGACCGGCGCCGCCCCGGCGTCCTCGCAGACCGACCACGCCCGCGGCAGCTCGAGCCCCGTGCCGTAGATGAAGTCGAGCACGCCCGTCGACGGCACCCAGCCCGTCGCGGTGGGCGCCTGCCCCTCCGGCTCGTTGTAGGGCAGCACCCAGGAGTTGGCCGCCCCGTTGACCCAGCCGACCTGCAAGCGCTCCGCGTAGTCGCCGCTGCCGAACGGGTCCGTCCAATCGGCGTAGTGGCGGATCTGCAGCTCCATCGTGTCGGCCGTGGGCTGGAAGCTCGTGAGCGGCTCGGCGAAGGTGCAGTCGCCCTCGGCGGTGCCGATGGTGGCCCCGAAGCGGTGCGCCCAGTCGCAGCCGTTGCAGTCCGTGGTGGACATCGGCGCGCCGACGGCGGTGACCGTGGCGCTGCAGGCCGCCGCCTCGCCGGCCCACCCCTCTTGGTAGGCCACCGAGAACTCGGCCCGCGTGACATCCACGAGGCCGGTGAGGCGCACCTGAAACCACCGCTGCGCGAGGAGAGCGGCGTCGTCCGCACCGGCGGCCAAGCCCACCAGCGGCTCGGCCGGGGGCGCAGAGGTGTCCGGGCCCGTATCGACCGCGGTGTCATCGCCACCGCCGCCGCCGCCCCCACCACCGCCGCCCGGCTTGTCGCCCCCGCACGCCACCACCCCGAGCACGCACATCCACAGACGCATTCCGCCCTCCCGGCCCCCGGAGGATAGCCCATCCGGGGGCCGCTGGCGGCGCACGCTCAGCGCGGGAAGGGCGGCGGCGCGGGCGGCCCGCCCGGGATGGGCGGGGGCCCGCCGGCCGCCATGATCTCGGGCACCTCGCGCGCGTCCTTCCAATCGGCGAAGCCCGTCTTCCACACGAGGATGCGCGCGCCGGGGCTGGCGTCGAGGCGCCGCTTGATCTCGCCCGCGGGCGCCTGGCCCTGGCCGTCCGGCGCGTGGAAGTGGAAGGGCTCACCGGCCGGCTGGGCCGGCGGCGGAGGCGGCGCGGCGGGCGGCACGAGGCCGGCGATCTCCGGCACCTCGGCCCAGGGCTTCCAAGCCGGAAAGCCGGCCGCCCAGACGTGGATGGGCGCGGTGCGGTTGGCCGCGACGCGGGCGGCCACCTCGGCGGCGCTGAGCTGCGCCTGGCCGTCCGGCCCCTGGTAGTGGTAGCGAACCTCCGCCACCGGCGGCGGCGGCGGCACCGCGGGGTAGGCCGGCGGCGCGGCGTAGCCCGGCCCCTGCGGCCCGAGCGCGCGCCCCAACTGCTGGCCCACGAGCCCGCCCATCGCGAGGCCCATGCCGGCGTCCATCATCGGGTTGGCGGCGCCCGGCTTGGCGGCGTTGGCCTCGATGGCGTTGGCCGCCTGGAAGGCCGTGTACTGACCCATGTCGCCGAGCAGGCCCATGCTCGTGCGCTTGTCCAGCATCTTCTCGACCTCGGGCGGCAGAGAGATGTTCTCCACCACGAAGTCGGTGAGCTGGATGCCGAAGTCCGCCTCGAACTTGGGGGAGATCTTGTCCCGCAGCGCATCCCCGATGTCCATGTACTGCGCCGCCAGCTCCAGCACCGGCATGCGCGCCTCGCCCACCGTGTCGGCGAAGGCGCTCACGAGCTTGCGCTTGAGCTGCCCGTTGATCTCCTCGGTGGTGAAAAGCCCCTGGTTGCCCACCAGCTCGCGCAGCAGCGAGGCCGGGTCCTTCACGCGGTAGGTGAAGATGCCGAACGCGCGGATGCGCACCGGGCCCAGCTGCTTGTCCGACAGCATGATGGGGTTGGGCGTGCCCCACTTCTGGTCGGTGAAGCGGCGCGTCGAGACGAAGAAGATGTCCCCCTTGTACGGGTAGTTGAGCCCATACTTGATGGACTCGAAGAAGGACGTGATCGCCTGCGTGCGCGAGCTGATCTCGTGCGTGCCCGGCCCAAAGACCTCGGAGAGCTGCCCCTCGTTCACGAAGATGGCAGCCTGCCCCTCGCGCACCACCAGCTTCGCGCCATCCTGGATGGCCTGGTTGAACACCGGGAAGCGGTAGACGATGGTGTTGCGGTCGTCCTCCATCCATTGGATGACGTCGAGGAACTGGGCTTTGCCGTGGGCTTTCAGGGTGTTCCAGATGCTCATGGGACCTCCCCCGGTCGCGGGGTGCAGACGGCTCTACGGCCGGACCGGCCGCAGTGTTGCAGACGGACTGGCTACTCGAGGCGAATCCCCGCCCCGCTCACAAACAGGTACGCCTCGTGCCCCGCCGCCACCGCGGCGTCGCACGTCGGCGTGAGCAGGGGCGTGCCGAGGCCCCGCGCCGCGCGGTTGTCCGCCACGAGGTCGGTCAGCAGCACCTTTCGCGCCCCGAAGGCCGGCAAGTGCCGCAGCAGCGCGCCGCCCTCGCCGGGCAGCACCCCCGCGACCAGCGGATCCGCCCCCCCAAAGCGCGCCGCGGCCGCCGCCACCCACGCGTCGGACACCCCACCGTGCAGCGAGAGGCCCAGGTGCACGAGCCGCGGCCCGTCCCCGTGAACCACGCCCACGACCCGCGCCGGCGCCACGGGCGCCCGCGCCCCGCGCCACACCCGCGCCGCCGCCGCCATCGGCCCCCGCGCCGCACCCACGACGCGCCACGGCAGCTCCGCCCACGGCGTCGGCGGCGCCGCATCGACCGAGAGCACGTCGATCGACAGCCCGTCGATGCTCGTCGGGCCAGGATGCCCATCCACCGCGCCCGCCAGCGCCAGCCACGCCAGCACCGCGGCGTCCGCCACCACCGTCGGCCGCGCGCCCGCCGCCACGGCCGCGCGCACCGCGAACAGCGCCTCGGCCGAGCACCCGGTCAACACCACGATGTCTTGCGGCGCGGGGGGCGTCGCCGGGTCGAAGCGCAGCGGGCGCCCTGCGCGGTCTCCCCGGATGGACGCGAACCCCTCGTGCCACAGCCGCAACCGCCACGGATACCGGTGCGCGTTCATGCGAGCACCGCCCGGAGCTGGTCCAGGGCCCAGCCCAGCTCATCGTCCGACAGCACCAGCGGCGGCGCGAGCCGGATGGTCTGCCCGTGGGTGTCCTTGCACAGCAGCCCGCGCTCCAGCAGCCGCTCGCAGAACGGACGCGCCGGCCCGCTCGCCGCCGCGATCTCCACGCCGACGAGCAGGCCCCGCCCGCGCACCTCCGCGACATGCGGACTCCCGAGGCCGCGAATCCCCGCCACCAGCTCCCGCCCGAGCCGCTCGCTCCGCTCCACCAGCCCCTCGTCCCGCAGCACCGCCAGCGCGGCCCGCGCCACCGCCGCGGCCAGCGGGTTGCCCCCGAAGGTGGAGCCATGGCTGCCCGGGGTGAAGACGTCCATCACCTCGTCGTCGGCGAGCAGCGCGCTCACCGGCAACACCCCGCCGCCGAGCGCCTTGCCCAGGCTCACCACGTCCGGCCGCACGTCCTCCCAGTCGCAGGCCAGCCACCGCCCCGCCCGCCCGAGCCCCGTCTGGATCTCGTCGGCGAACAGCAGCACCCGGTGCCGCGTGCAGACCTCCCGCACCGCCCGCAGGTAGCCCGCCGGCGGCACCCGGATCCCCGCCTCGGCCTGGATGGGCTCCACCAGGAACGCCACCGTGTCCGGCGTGATCGCCGCCTCCAACGCCGCGGCGTCCCCGAAGGGCACCGCCACGAAGCCCGGCCCGTAGGGCCCGAAGCCCTCCCGGCTGTCGGCGTCCGAGGAGAACCCGACGATCGTCGTCGTCCGCCCGTGGAAGTTGTGCGTGCAGACGATGATCTGCCCGCGCCCCGCCGGCACGCCCTTCACCTGCTCGCCCCAGCGGCGGCACGCCTTGATGCCCGTCTCCACCGCCTCCGCCCCCGTGTTCATCGGCAAGGCGCGCGCGAAGCCCAACTGCGTGCACAGCTCGGCCAGGAACGGCCCCAGCTGGTCGTTGTGAAAGGCGCGGCTCGTGAGCGTCACGCGATCTGCCTGCTCTTTCAGCGCCTCGATGATGCGCGGGTGCCGGTGCCCCTGGTTGAGCGCCGAATACGCAGAGAGAAAGTCCAGATAGCGGCGCCCCTCCGGGTCTTGCACCCAGCAGCCCGCCGCCCGCGCCACCACCACCGGCAACGGGTGGTAGTTGTGCGCGCCGTAGCGCTCTTCGAGGGCCATGAGCGCCGCGGAGGCCCGGGCGCCGGTCGGGTCCAAGGGGGCAGACACGATGCACCTCCACCCCCGGACTAACCGATCCCCGTCGCTTGTCCGGCCATCCCGGGCGCCGGCCCGGCCGTCCCGGCCGGGCACCGCGTCTCTCCGCCGGGTCGCTGCGCTCCGT
>JBEIVK010000725.1:0-2393 GCA_040373935.1 Alphaproteobacteria bacterium | reverse complement strand
GCCGTCGTGGTCGAGGCGCCGGAGCTGCGCGAGGGTGGCTGGGGCCTGGGCCCGGAGTCGCGGCTGCACGCGCCGGCCCCCGGCGGCGGGTGAGGCCGGCGGGGGCAGGAGGGAAGGGGGCGTTACGGGGGAAACCGTCGGTTTCCCCTGTCCCCTGAAGAATCGGCCGCGGGGTCAGAAGGCCTTGAGCGCGCCCCAGTGCGGCGCGGCCCAGGTGGGCGTGGTGCTGCTGAGGGCGGGCTGCTGCGGGGCGCGCCAGTCGGTCGGGCGGCCGGTGGTGGGCTCGGTGACGAGGCTGCCGACGTAGGCGGCGTCGCGGTAGACGCGGTCGATCTGCCTCTTGAGGCGCTGGATGTCGGCCTCGGACACGACGCCGTTGCTGGTGGCCTGGTAGAACTGGACGGTGACGCGGACGGGGAAGCGGGTGTCGCGCTCGATGGCGAGGCGGTCGATCTCCTTGTACGGGCCCTCGGCCTCGCCGTGCCCGACGACGGCGACCTCGACGTCGCTGTCCATCGCCCGGCCCTTGGGCTGGGCGGATTCGGCCATCGGCGCGGCCGACGGGACCGGGCCGCCGCCGTAGCCGACCCAGCGGTCGACGGCCTTCTGCTTGAGCGGGACCTGGATGACGAGCACGACGTTGCCGTCGTCTTCGCCGTTGGCGGCCAGCGCGCCGGCGGTGCCGCCGAGGTCCACGCGGCCGGACTGGACGTCGGAGAGGCGGGCGGCGACGAAGGGGGCGCGCTCGCCGTTGTCGTTGAAGAACAGGGGCTCGCTCATGTAGCCGCCCTCGTTTTCGATGACCTGGATGCTGGTGCCCTCGCGGGTGGCGACGATGGTGAGCACGGCCGGGTTGTTGGGGCTGGACTGGTAGTTGTAGAGGACGGGCGTGAAGGTGGCCTCGCCGGCGCGGGGCACGGGCAGGAAGCAGGCCTGCGCGCTGACGAGGACGTGCGCGTCGCGGGCGTTCCAGAGGGAGCGGCCGCCGCCGGCCCAGGACTTCGGGTCGTGCAGGAAGCGGCGGGTGTCCTGGAGGACTTCGGTGAGGCTGACGCTGTTCAGCTCCTCGGCGCCCCAGGCGTTGCCGACCGGCAGCAGGAAGCGGTCGGCGCGGAGGTCCGCCGTCTTGTCGGAGAAGTTGTCGAAGCGCAGCACCGGCATCGGGTGCAGGGCGCCGTTGCTGTCGCGCACGCCGATGGTCATGTCCGAGATGTTGGGGCCGACGGCGCTGCCCGCGAAGCGGCCGGTGTCCTCCCAGGTGACGTTGACGACGTTGAGGCCGACGCGGTGCGCCAGCGCGGTGACGTTGGCGTCCCAGGGCATCTGCTCGACCTTCTGGATGACCGGGTCGATGCTGCGCGGCGGCAGGTTGGCGGTGGCGCCGGCGGTGGCGGTGGCGGTGGCGGCGAAGGCGGCGGCGACGAGCAGGCTGGACATGGGCGGCTCCGGTGCGGGGGATGTCCCGCGGTCGGACGGACAACGCCGGGGCCCCGGCCGGCCTTACAGGCGCGCGCGGCGATCGCGCCGGGATAGGGTGCGGCCCGAACGCCGGCGCGCGCCGGATCCCCGCCGCCGCCCGCCGCGGGTGGCCGGTCCACGCCGTCCCAGGCCCGCCCCGGACATCGCCGTGCGCCACCCCCTCGACGACTTTCTCGCCGCCGCCCCGGACCGCTCCCAGGAGTGGGCCCGGCATTTCCTCGGCCGCATGGCCAGCGGTGCCCTGCGCCCCGTCGCCCCCGGCCTCGTCGCCGACATCCCGGCCCTCGCCCGGCCCTTCGCCTGCCTCAGCGGCGCCTGCACCCCGGGCCGGCGCGCCCCGCGCACCCGCTCCTGCTGCGCAGACCTCACGGTCGAGCCCACCCCCGCCGAGCGCGCGGCGCTCGACGCGGCCCTCCCCGCCCTCACCGCGTGGTTCGGCCCTGGCGCCGGCCCGTTCTTCGACGGCGACGCCCTCGCCCGGCCGGGCCGCCGCTGCGCCTTCGCGGTGGACCACGGCGCCGGCCTGCGCTGCGGCCTCGTCGAAGCCGCCGACGCCGGCGCGCTCCCGTCCTTGCGTCCGCTCGCCTGCCGGCTGTTCCCGCTCGCCATCGTCGCCTTGCCCAACGGCACCCGGGCCCTCACGGCGGTGGGCCGTGGCACCGACGCCCTGCTCGGCACCGGCGCGCACCGCGCCTTTCCCTGCCTCGGCCGCCCCGAAGACCCGCCGCTCGCCCACGCCGAGTCCGCGCTCATCGCCTCTCTGTTCGGCGCGCCCGCCGCCGCGCGCCTCCGGGCCCTCGTCGACGCCCACCGGGCCGAGGCCGCCGCCGCGGGCTGACGTGTCTCCGGCGTGCTTCGGGCGCCTGCCCGGCCGCGTCGCGGCCGGGCACCGCGTGTCCGCCGGGGTCGCGGCG
>JBEIVK010000574.1:0-3085 GCA_040373935.1 Alphaproteobacteria bacterium | reverse complement strand
GGCGCGGCAGTCGCCATGGAGGAAGATTAGGTCCAATCGGCGCTCCGGGCGAAAGTGGTGAGCGCGGTGCCCAGGTCGGTGAGGGCGGCGAGGAGGGGGCGCTCTTCGGGGCCGTCGTGCAGGGCGGTGAAGAGGCGTTCATCGAGGATGAGGCGGGTGCCGGCGCGGGTGATGATGCCGAGGGCCTCGGCGGTGGCGAGGAGGGCGGCCGGGTCGAGGCCGCCGCCGGGCGGGCGCAGGACGCGGACGCCGTGCGCGCGGAGGAAGGCGGCCCACCCGGCGAGCAGGGGGGCGGCCGTGCGCCGCCCGTGGCGGAGGGTGGGTGCGGCGGGGTGCTCGACGCGCAACGGGGCCGCCGGGCGGCGGTCGAGGAGGGTGGCGGCGAGGAGGGTGAAGGCGGGGCAGTCCTGCAGAAGCCGGAAGCGGAGGGTGTGCAGGTCGGGCAAGGTGCGCGGTTGGGGGGCGCCGGGCGCGAAGGGGCCGCCGTGGGCGACGGTACGCGGGCAGGCGAGGCCGGGGAGGCGGGCGGCGGCCGGTGAGGCGCGGTGCCGCGCGAGGGCCTCGTTGAGCGGGGCGAGGCCGGCGCCGAGGCGGGCGAGGGCGCGCGGGAAGGCGACGAGCTGGCCGGGGTGCGCCCAGTGGAGGGCGAAGGAGCCGGTGGGAAGGCGGGGCGGGTCCTCGGCGTCGGTGGGGGGCTGGGCGAGGGGCAGGCCGGGGAAGGCGACAGGCGGGGCGTCCCCGGCGGCGGGGCCGCCGTGGGGACCCCCGAAGAAGCGGAGGTCCCAGCGGGCCCACACACGGGCGGTGGCGGGGCTCGCGCCGGGTGCACCGGACAGCCACGCCCGGTAGCCGGGCTCGGCGGCCGCGTAGGCCCAGGCGTCGGGCATCGCGGCGGCGCGGCGGGTGGCGGCCTCGGTGGGAACCAGGGCGTCGCCGACGCGGGTGGCCTCCCCGCGGGCGACGAGCCAGGCGATGACCTCGCCCAGCGGGGCGTCCGGCTGGCCCGCGAGGTCGAGCACGGCGCGCAGGTGGCCCGGGTGCAGCTCGCCGTGGTCGAGCAGGGCGTCGTAGACGCGGTGGGCGAGGTCGGGGTTGGGGTGAGGGCCGGCGCGCAGGTCTGCGGGGGGCGGCGCGAGGGGGCCGGCGGGCGGGGCGAACGGGAGCGTGAGCTGGGCGCCGGCGCTGCCCGGGCGGTGGTCGATGCACGGCGCGAGCAGGGCGCGGATGGCCCGGGCACGGCGGCGCGTGGGCTCGTCGACGGCGGCCGGGGAGGCCATGCGCGTGGCGAGGGTGGGCTCATCGGGGAGGGTGCGGTCCGTGCCGAGCAGGACGCGCACGAGCGGCACGCGCCAGCAGGCCTCGGCGTAGAGGCGGGAGCGGCGGGCGGGCGGGGCGAAGGCCACGGCGAGGCCGGTGGGGGTGAGCCGCGCGTGCGCGACGTCGTAGAGGCCGAGCCAGGACGCGGTGTCGAGCAGGTAGCGGGCGAGGGCGGGGGAGGCGTCGATCGCGCCGCCGAGCGCGTCGAGGCCTCGGGTGCCGCCGGCGAGCGCGCCGAGCAGGCGCCACAGCAGCTCGGGGGTGGGTGGGGCGGACGCGGCCATGCATGAGGTGTAACCCCGTGGATGGATCCGAAGCGGAGAACGAAGGCGGCCATTGACAGGTCCAGAGAGACCGGCTTAGGATCGGCGCGCAGTCTGGGAGTCTCCCGCTCGTGTCGCGCCTGTCCCGCCGTCTCCAGCGCGCCACCGTCGCGCCCGTCGAGGCGCCGCCGCTCAGCGCGGAGGCCCGCTTCCTGGAGACTGCGCTGCGCTCGCGGGCCGCGCGCAAGGCCCGCGCCCAGCTTCGGCAGATGGCGCCCGTCGTGCTGCGCGCCCCGCGCTGGAGCGCGGTGGGTGCCTTCCTCGAAGAGCTGGCCTTGGATCTCGCGGTGGGCGAGCCGGGCATCGGCTGTCGCACGGTCAGCTTGCGCACCCTGCACGGGCGGGGGCTCGGCGAAGGCTGGCAGTTCGTGCTGCACATCTTCGGGCAGCTCGGCCGGCGGGGCTGGAGCCCGTCCGTCCCGGCCTCCGTGGCAGACCGGCGGGGGTTCCGTTGGGCGCTGGGGCGCCTGCTCGATGAGGCGCACGCCGCCGCGCCTTTGCGCCTCGCGCTGCTGGCCCACGGCGCCGAACACCTGCCCTTCGAGATCGTCGAGGACATCGGCCTCGCATGGGAGGAGTACCGCGCCCGCCACCCGGAGGGCCCGCGGGTCACCGCGCTGCTGGCGGCCCCGCCCGGGGCCCGCGGCGTCACGTTGCCGGGCGCGGCCGAGGTGGACCTCAGCGACTACGCCGAGGCCGAGGCCGCTGCGGCGTTGGTCGGGCGCTCTGGGCCTCTGCCCGTGCGGCTCATCGAGGCGGCGGCCCGCTTCTCGGGTGGCGTGCCGGACCTCATCGACACCCTCGGGCGCCACGCGCGCGCCGGGGGGCTCGCGGCCGAGCCCGAGGCGCTGTTGGGCGCGCTCGGCCCGATGGCCGACGAGATGCGCGGCGCGGTGGACATCGTCTCCGCGCACGACGACCTGAGCGACCGCCTCTACGGCCTGCTCTCGGGCGAGCCCGGTCGGTTGGTCCCGTCGGTCGATGCGCCGCTCCTCGACGCCGGGCTGCTGCGGCCGGTGCGGGCGGCGGGCGGCCCGCAAGTGGCGCTGCGCACGCCGGCCCTCGCGTTGTTGGTCGGCTGAGGCGTGGCGCCGTCCGGCCGCGCGGTGGCCGCGGCGCTGGGTGGGGCCAGCCTGGGCGTGGGCGTGTGGTTCGCCGCCGCGGGGGCCCGCCCCGAGGCCGACCCGGCGCGGTGGCAGGCGCGCGGCGCGCCGGCCGGCGTGGAGTCGGTGGACCTCGCGGGGCCCCTGCGGCCTGACTTCTCGGCCTTGGACCTGTGGGGCAACCGGGCGGCCGCGCCGAAGGGGGTCGCGCTCGGGCCGGGCGGGGTGCTGGAGGCCGATGTGACGGTGCCCGCGGGCGGCATCCTCGGGCTGCGCTTCGGGGGCGGGGCGCTCGCGGGGCCCACCGCGCCGTCTCGCGGCGCGGGCGACGCGGGTGGGGGC
>JBEIVK010000271.1:0-5529 GCA_040373935.1 Alphaproteobacteria bacterium | reverse complement strand
GGTGGTGGACGCCGCGGGCGCGTGGTCCGGCGGGGACACCGCGCTGGTGCTCACGGGCGACTGGACGGACCGCGGGCCGTCGAGCCGCGGGGTGCTCGCGCTGCTGCGGCGGCTGGAGGGCGAGGCGGCGGCGGCCGGCGGGCGGGTGGTGGGCCTGCTCGGCAACCACGAGGCGATGAACCTGACGGGCGACTGGCGCTACGTGTCGCCCGCAGACGTGGCGGACTACGGCGGGGAGGCCGCGCGGCGCGCGGCCTACGCACCCGGCGGCGCCGACGGCGACTGGCTGCGGGCCCACGGCGCGGTCGCCCAGGTGGGCGAGACCGCCTTCGCGCACGGCGGCTTCGCGGCGCGCTGGGCCCCGCGCGGGGTGCCGGGGCTCAACGCGCTCGTCGCCGCGGCGCTGGCCGGCGGCGATCCCGCAGTGTTGGGCGAAGACGGCCCGCTCTGGTACCGCGGGCACCTGCTGGCCGACGAGGCGGTGGCCTGCGCGGAGGTCGAGGCGGTGCGGCGGGTGCTCGGGGTGCGGCGGATCGTCGTCGGCCACACCACCCAACGCAGCGGCGAGCCCGCCGTGCGCTGCGGCGGCGCGCTCATCGGCATCGACACCGGGATCTCGGCGCACTACGGCGGGCACCTCGCGGCCCTGGAGCTACGCGCCGGCACGGACGCCTGGGCCCTGCTCCCCGCCGGCCCGCGCGACCTGCCGGATCCACCCCCTCCAGGCCCCGCGCCGGCGCGATAAGGGGGCCGCGTCCCGAACCGGGCCAAGGCCCCAGGGTGCCCCGTGCTGACCGCCACCACCGACAAGATCCTCGCTGCGCTCGGACCGTCCGCCCCCGCCACCCTCACCGCCTTCGCGCGGGCCGTCGGGCGCCAGCTCCGGCCGCTGTTCGTGGCGCAGCACAGCGCGGGCGACGCGGCAGGCCTGGTCACGGCCGCCTTCCGCAACGCCGAAGGCCGCGGGCGGGACGACATCGCCGTCGCCGCCGCGGTGCAGTCCAACGGCGTCGCCGTGCTCACCACCTCGATGCCAGACCAGCCCTTCATCGTGGACACGGTGCGGCTGGCGGTGGAGGCGGCCGGCGGCACCTACACCGGCGGCTTCAACGCGGTCTTCCCGGTGAGCCGCGACGGCGCGGGCGCGCTGGTCGGCGTGGACGCCCCCGGCGGCGCCGCCGAGAGCATCACCCTGCTGCTCGCCGAGGGCCTGGACGCCGCGGGCGCCGCGGCGCTGGCGGCCGAGGTGCGGCGCCGGCTGGGGCTGGCGCGCCGCGTGGTGGCGGACTTCCAGGCGATGGTAGACCAGGTGGACGCCGCGGCCTTCCGCTTCAGCCGCGTGGCCGACCGCGCGCCGGATCAAGGCGACGCGCTGCGCGAGTCCGCCGAGTTCCTGCGCTGGCTCCTCGCCGACAACTTCGTCCTGATGGGCGTGTCCAGCGAGGAGGGCGCGCTGGGCATCCTGGCGGCCCCCGCCGCCGAATGGGACGGCGCGGGCGCCCTGTCCTGGCCGGGCGCGGCCGGGCCGATCACGGTGCGCAAGGGCGCGCTGCCGAGCGCGGTGCACCGGGCGGGCCGCATGGACGAAATCCGCGTGGAGAGCCCGGCAGGGAACGGTCCGGCCAAGGTGCTCATCCTTCAGGGCCTCTTCACGTACCGCGCGGTCACCCAGCCGAGCCGCAGCGTGCCGATCCTCCGCCGCACGCTGGCCGAGCTGCTCCGCAACCAGGACAGCCGCCCCGGCTCCTACCGCTACAAGGGCCTGGCCAACGCCTTCGACAGCCTGCCCACCGAATACCTGCTCTCCGCCTCCGCCGACGACGCCCTGCGGGCCGTCGAGGTCTCCCTGGACGCCGAGCTGGAGCGCGACGCCCGCACCGCCGTCCTGCCGCTGCGCACGGGCCGCGGCGCCTTCGTCCTGCTCGCCCTGCCGCGCGACCAATGGTCGGACCGCCTTCGCGCCGACGTCGCCGCCGCCGTCCAGGCGCGCCTCGCCGGGCACATCGTCGACCAGGGGGTCTACGTCGGCCGCTACCAGACGATGCTCGCCCACTTCTACGTGGGCGGCGCGGTGCCCGACGCCGCGGCCATCCAGGCGGTGCAGCAAGAGGTCGCCGAGATCGCCCGCCCCTGGCAAGACCGCACCTGGCGCGCCATCGCCGAGCGCATGGGCGAGCCCACGGCGGACCACTGGATCCAACGCTACGCCAACGCCTTCGACGACATCTACCGCCAGACGACGGCGGCCGAGCGCACGGCCCGCGACATCGAGATGCTGGAGCGCCTCTCCCCGGCGCACCCGGTGGAGGTGGACCTCTTCCGCGACGCGCGGGGGCGCCTCAACCTCCGCATCTACGAGCACAACGACATCCTCCTCTCCGACATCCTCCCGGTCCTGGACCACTTCGGCCTCGTCATCGAAGACCAGGACGCCTTCGAGGTGCGCCCGCAGGGCGCCGGCCTGCGCATCATCGACACCTTCCGGGTGCAGGGCGCCGGCGCGCTGGACGCCGACGCCGTGATGGCCCAGGGCGGGCTGCTCGTGGAGGCGCTGAAGGCCGTGTTCGAGCAGCGCATGCCGGACGACGTCTTCAACCGCATCCTCCTGCCGGCGGCCGTGCCCTGGCAGGCGGTGGACTTGCTGCGCGCCTACAACGGCTACGCGCGGCAGTTGGGCCTGCGCTACACCATCGTGCGCGTGCAGGAGCTGCTCGTGGCCCGGCCGGCGCTGGTCCGGGCGCTCGTCACCTTCTTCGAGGCGAAGTTCGACCCGGCGCTGCCGGCCGAGGGCCGCGCCGCCGCCGTCGCGGCCGCCTCCGAGGCGGTCATCGACCTCCTGCGCGACGTCGAAGACCACGACCAAGACATGGTCTTCCGCACGCTGCACAACCTCATCGAGAGCTCTCTCCGCACCAACTTCTACCGGGACGACAAGGTCGCCCACTACCTGAGCTTCAAGATCGACGCGGCCAAGGTCAAGTCCATGCCGTCGCCGCGGCTCATGGTGGAGATCTACGTACACCACCGCGAGGTGGAGGGCATCCACATCCGCGGCGGGCGCGTGGCCCGCGGCGGCATCCGCTGGTCGGACCGCGAGGACTACCGCCGCGAGGTGATGGACCTCGTCTCCACCCAGATGCTGAAGAACGTGCTCATCGTGCCCGAAGGCGCGAAGGGCGGCTTCTTCCTCAAGCGCCCGCCCGCCGCCCCGGCCGAGCGCCGCCGCGAGGCCGACCGCCTCTACCAGATGTTCATCCGCGGCCTGCTGGACCTGACGGACAACTACGCGCCCGACGGCAAGGTCGTTCCTCCGCCGCGCGTCGTGCGCCACGACGGCGACGACCCGTACCTCGTGGTCGCGGCCGACAAGGGCACCGCCCACCTGTCCGACACCGCAAACCGCCTGTCGCAGGCCTACGGCTTCTGGCTGGACGACGCCTTCGCGTCGGGCGGCAGCAACGGCTACGACCACAAAAAGGTCGGCATCACGGCCCGCGGCGGCTGGATGACCGTCCGCCGCCACATGAAGGAGCTGGGCATCGACCCGGCGCGCCAGGTCTTCACCGCGGTCGGCGTGGGCGACACCGCGGGCGACGTGTTCGGCAACGGCGTCATCGAGCACCCCACCATGAAGCTCGTGGCCGCCTTCAACCACAGCCACGTCTTCTTCGATCCGGATCCGGATCCGGCCACCTCCTTCGCCGAGCGCAAGCGCCTCTTCGACGAGGTGAAGGGCTGGGAGTCCTACAACACCGCCACCCTCTCGCCGGGCGGCCGCATCTACTCGCGGCGCGCCAAGTCCCTGGCCCTCACCCCGGAGATCAAGGCGCTGCTCGGCGTGCTCCAGGACGAGCTGCCGGTGGACGTCGTCATCCGGCTCATCCTCCGCCTCAACGTCGACCTGCTGTGGAACGGCGGCATCGGCACCTACGTCAAGGCCACCCACGAGACGCACCAGGACGCCGGGGACCCGACGAACGACGACCTCCGCGTCAACGCGTCCGAGCTGCGCTGCAAGATGGTGGGCGAAGGCGGCAACCTCGGCCTCACGCAGGCCGGGCGCATCGAGTACGCGCTCGGCGGCGGCCGCATCAACACCGACGCCATCGACAACTCGGGCGGCGTGGACATGTCGGACCACGAGGTGAACCTCAAGATCCTCCTCAACCGCGTGGAGGCGGCCGGCCGCCTGTCGCGAGAAGACCGCAACACCCTGCTCGAGGCGATGACCGACGAGGTGGCCGACTGCGTGCTCGCCAACAACGAGCGCCACGGCCTGCAGCTCTCGCTCGATCACACGCGCGGCGTGCTGGACCCGGTCTCCTTCGCCGGCGCCATCGACTGGGTCACCCGCCGCGGCAACGCCACCCGCGCGGCCCTGCGCCTCCCCACCGACGACGACCTCGCCCGCCGCAAGCAGGCGCGCCTCGGCCTCACCCGGCCCGAGCTCGCCACCATCCAGGCGCACGTCAAGCTGCACGTCTTCAAGGACCTCATCGCCGCCGACCCGCGGGCCGTGCCCGGCTTCGACGACGCCGTTCAGGCCTACTTCCCGGCGCGCATCCGGGCGGCCTACGGGGACGACGTGCAAAAGCACATGCTGCACACGTCCATCGGCATGACCGTCGTGATGAACGACTGCATCGGCGACGCCGGCGCGGCCCTCTTCCCGCTGCTGCTCAGCCTCACGGGCGCCCGCCCCGAGCGCGTGCTCGCCGCGTGGGTGCGCGCCTGGGAAGTGGCCGACGGCGCCACCCTCAAGGCCGCGCTCCTCGGCCCCGAGGTCCCGGTCGAGGCCGGCTATCGCGCGTGGGTCGCCGCCACCGCCAGCATGGCCACCCTCTGCGCCCTGTGGTGCGCGGCCGGCGAGCCCGGGGAGGCCCACGAAGACCGCGCGGCCATCACCGAGGCCCTCGCGCTGCTCCCCACCCTCAAGGGCACCGAGATCGAGGCCCGCCTCGCCGCCCGCGCCGAGCCCCACAGCTCCCGCGGCGTGCCGGCGCCCCTCGCCATGCGCGTCGCCGCGCTCGGCAAGGTCACCCTCGCCCGCGAGGCCGTGCTCGCGCGCCGCGCCGGCGAGTCCCTGTCCGACGCGCTGGTCCGCACCTACGCCGTCGGCGACGCCTCGCGCCTCCTGCACGCCATCCGCGCCCTCGAAGCCCGCCCGGCCTCCGGCGGCGCCGATGGCATCGCGATGGGCATCCTGCGCACCCGCTTCGTCCGCCTGCTGCGCAGCCTCGTCGCCGCCGTCCCCATCGCGCCCGACGTGCTCGCCCTCGGCCTGGACCGCGTGACCACCCGCCTCAACCGCGAAGACCTCCGCGACTTGCAGTCCCTCATGGACGGCCTGCTCGGCGAGTCCCCGGACGTGGCGGCCCTGCTCGTCGCCGAAGAGCGCGTGCGCGGGTGGATCACCGCCTACGAAGCCCGGGTCCGCGGGGCGTGAGCCCGCGGGTCCCGCGCGCCGGGCGGTCCGGGCGCCTGCCGGGCCGCCGGCCCGGCACCCGGTCTCTCCGGCGGGTCGCGGCC
>JBEIVK010000623.1:0-2836 GCA_040373935.1 Alphaproteobacteria bacterium | reverse complement strand
GGTGGGGCGGGGGTCCGGTCCGGCCCCGCTGGTCGTGGTGGGGGGCCTGGGGGCGGTGGGGGTGGGGGTTGCGTCTGGGGGCCCGCCCCCTCCCGCCCCATGAATCCGCCGCTTGTGAGGCGGCTCACGGTGCGCCCGCGCTACGGATTGCCCTTGGCGTTGCCGCCCTTGCCGGGCCCATTGGCGCCGCCGCGGGCGGCCTTCCCGAAGAGCACCGTGACGCCGGCGCTGCCCATCATCGATTGGGCGTTGAGCGTTCCGGTGCCGATGGGGAGGCCGTTTTCGATGGCGGGGGCGTAGCCCTCCTCCCCGATGAGCGCCTGGAGATCGACCGGCACTTCGAGGCGCCGCGCCTCGGACTGGGGGATGGCGACGTCGCCCAGCAGGGTGTGGCCCCAGGCGAAGTCGAGGATCACGCGGTCCTTGATGGTGTAGGCGCCGCCGAGGCCGTAGCCGTACTTGTCGGCGTCTGGGGCGTCGACGCCGAGGGTGAGGGGAGGGACGGCGCCTTGCTCCCAGTGCGCGCCCGCGCGGACCGTCCACTGCGGGTTGATGTCCCAGTCGCCGCCCACGCGCAGAGACCAGGCGTCCACCCAGCCCAGCGGCAGCTCGATGTTGTCCTCGATGACGACGTCATCGATGGGGTTACCCGCGAGCTCGCCTTCGAGGTCCAGGGTGAGGTTGAGGTCTGAGATGGTGATCTGGTCGGTCATCGACCAGCGCTGGTAGACCGTGGCAACCTCGATCTCAAGGCCCTTTTTCGGCCGCAGGGCGACGCCGCCGCGGAGGATGAGCGGCATCTGCAGGCTCACCGTGGCGTCGTTGTCGGCGAAGGTGTCGCCGTTGAGCACGCCGTCCGGGAACACGTTGGAGTTGGGGCCGAGCCAGTGGTCCTCGCCGAACTTGGTGGTGAAGCTGCCGTTGGCGTCCACGCGGATGGGCGGCAGCACGCTGGCGCCGATGGCGATCCACGGCTTTGGCTCGACGATGATGCCCGCGTTCCAGGTGAACTTCACCATGTCCTTGACGTCGATGACGGCTTGGACGTCGTTTTGCCGGCCGTAGCTGCCGTCCACCTCCGTCGCGGCGTCGTAGGGGCAGAGGCCGTCGGTGGAGAGGGTCGCGTTGCAGACCATGAGCGCGCGCGTCTGCCGCACGTCGAAGAAGGTCCACGATGCCCCGAAGCCGACCTTGAGCCACTTCGCCGGCCGCCACGCCACCGAGGGCCCCGTCCACGCCTGGAGGATCGTGCTGTCTTGCAGGTTGTAGCGTTGCGCGCCGTCTTCCGGGTAGTCGAAGCGCGGCGCGAAGGGCGGGTACAGGCCGAAGGCGAAGTTCCACTTCTTCAGGCCGAAGTTGTGGGACACGGCGATGGCGGGGATGGGCATGGCCGGGGCGCCGTTGGACACGGCGTCGTACTCGGCGAGGACGTTGCCGTCGGCGTCGTAGTCCACGCGGGAGAAGGTGGTGGGCTGCGCGACCATGCTGAAGTTGAGGAAGGCCTGGGGGCGGTCCAGGTTCATCAGGCCCGCGGGGTTCCAGTACTGCGCGCTCAGGTCGTCCACGCCCGCGACGAAGGCCCCGCCACGCGAGATGGCCCGCGTCCCCGGGTCCAGGATGTAGTAGCCGGACGCGTCGGCGGTGGGCAGCAGGGCGGCGAGCAGGAGCACGGACACGGGCACCTCGGGGTCTGCGCCGCGTCATACCACGGGCGCGGCGCCGAACGCAGGGTAAGCGGCCGTCATGCGCGTGGTGTCCCTCACCTGTTCCAACACCGAGATCGTCGCCGCCCTCGGCTGCGGCGGGTCGCTCGTTGGGGTGGACGACCACTCCGACCACCCGGCCCCGCTGCTCGCCGGGCTCCCGCGGGTCGGCAAGGACCTCGACGTCGACGCCGCGCGGGTCGCCGCCCTGCAGCCGGATCTCGTGCTCGCCTCGTTGACGGTGCCCGGCCACGAGAGAGTGGTGGAGCGCCTGCTCGCCCACAAGCTCAACCTCCTCGTGCTTGCTCCCACCGCGCTCGCCCACGTCGCGCGGGACGTGCGGCAGGTGGGCGGCGCGCTCGGGGTCGGGGCGGCGGCGGAGGCGCTCGCCACCAAGCTGGAGGCTGCGTTCTCGCCGGACGCGGCGGCGCCGGCGCCGGGGCGGGCCCCACGGGTGCTCGTGGAGTGGTGGCCGCGCCCGTGCATCGCGGCCGGCGGGCGCTCCTGGGTGGACGGCATGCTCCGGCTCGCGGGCGCCGAGAACGCGCTGGCCGAAGACGTCGAGAGCCGCCCGCTCGGCCCCGGGGACCCCCCGGGCCGTGGCGCGGACGCCGTGGTCGTCTCGTGGTGCGGCGTGCCGTTCTCGCACTACAAGCTCGACAAGGTGCTGGGTCGCCCGGGCTGGGAGGGCGTGCCCGCGGTGCGGTGCGGGCAGGTCTACGCGGTGCCCGAGGCTTGGCTGGGCCGGCCGGGGCCGCGCCTCGTCGCGGGCCTCGCCGCCCTGCGCGCCATCGTCGCCGGGATCCGCAGCGGGGCGCCGCTGCCGCCGGGGCCGGTCCTCCTCGACGCGCCCTCGGATTGACGCGCCGCCGCCCCCGGCGCAGGATTTGTTCGCCCTCGCGGAGTTCGCCATCACCCGTCCGTGTCCCCGCTGCCGCCGCCCGAACGCGCTCACCGCGGCCCGCTGCCTGTGGTGCGGCGCCGCCCAGCCGGACCCGCTCCCCGCCGACGCGGCGCGAGAGGTTGGGTCTGACATCGACGCGCTGGTGCGCGAAGCGCTCAAGGGGAGCGGGAGCGTGGCCCGGGTTCGGCAGGCCTTGGAGAGCGCGGTGGTGGTGGTGCCGCCGGCCGCC
>JBEIVK010000953.1:0-1627 GCA_040373935.1 Alphaproteobacteria bacterium | reverse complement strand
TGTCGGCGCTGTGCCTGGCCGCCTCTCGGGCGCGGGCGAGGGGCGCACGGGCCGGGTGGCCGGCCGGCAGCGCGGCGTCCACCGCGTCGAGCGAGCCGAGGACCACGGTGAGGCGGTTGTTGATGCGGTGCACGAGGGTGGCGAGGGCTTCGCCCAGGGTCTCGGCGCGGGCCGCGCGCGCCGGGGGCTCCGCGTCGGGGCTGAGCAGGAGGGCGTGCGGGCCCACGGAGCCGGCGATGGCGAGAGGCTCCCACCGCAGGACGCGGCCGTCCGGGAGCGCGGTGCGGCCGGGGAGCGCCGGGTCGCCCGCCGGGAAGGGGGCGCCGGCGGCGAGGCCGGGCAGCCAGTCGAGCGCGCCGGCGGACCACGCGCACAGGCGGCCGGTATCGTCGAAGAGGAGCAGGGCGCGCGGCGTGGACATGGGCGAGGCTCGCGCCGGCGGCTAACCTCCCGGGATGCAATACCGGACCTTTCTTGCGGTGGTGGGGGCGACGCTGTCGACGGCTTGGGCAGCGCCGCCGGATCGCCGGGGCGCGCCCGCGCCAGACCGCGCCTTCGACGTGGAAGCCCTGCACCTGGACCTGCGATTGGATCCCCCCGCGCGGGCGGTCGAGGGCACGGCCCGCTACACGGTCCGGCGGCTGGGGCCGGGGCCGCTTCGGCTGGATCAGGTGGATCTCGACATTCGTGCGGTGCGCGTCGGGGGCGCCGCAGCGCCGCACCGCGTCGGCCCTGGGGTGTTGGAGGTGCCCGTGGGCGGAGACGCCGCGGTGGTCGAGGTGGACTGGCGCGCCGTGCCGCGCACCGGGCTGCACTTCCGGGAGGCGGGCGCGGTGGATGGCTGGTCCGAGGTGTGGTCCCAGGGCGAGGCCACGGACAACCGGCACTGGTTTCCGGGTTGGGACGCGCCGAACGATCGCTTCACCTACACGGGCACGGTGCAGGCGCCGGCTGGCTGGCGGGCGCTCACGAACAGCGGCGTGGACCTGGTGAACTACCTCGTGATGGTGGCCGCGGGCCCCTACGGCGTGCACCCGCACCCGGACCTGCCGGATTGGGAGATCTGGGCTGGCCCGGGGGCGCCGGCCGCGGGGATCGCACATGTGCAAGGCGCGCTCCCGGCGATGCGCGCGCTGCTCGAAGGCGCCTCCGGCGTGCCGTGGCCTTGGGGGCCGTACCGGCAGGTGTTCGTGCAGCGCTTTTTGTACGGCGGCATGGAGAACACCGGCGCGACCATCATCGACGCGGCGTATCTGCCGCCGGCGGAGACGCTGCCGACGCGCGGGCTGACGGTGCACAACATCGTGGCGCACGAGCTCGCGCACCAGTGGTACGGAGATCTTCTCACGTGTCGGACCTGGCGCGAGCTGTGGCTGAACGAAGGCTTCGCCACGTTCTACGCCGCCGAGGTGGTGGGGGCGCTGCACGGTGACGCGGAGCGGGCCGCCGCGGCGCGCGGCTGGCAGCAGGCGGCGGTGGGCGGGCCGCCGATGGCGCGGCGCTTCCACCACGGCGGCGACGGCCCGGACAGCCACAAGGTCTACGTTCGCGGGGCGCTTGCGCTGCACGGTTTGCGCGAGCTGGTCGGCCCCGCGGCGTTCACGGCGGCCATCCACCGCTACACCCA
>JBEIVK010000541.1:0-3267 GCA_040373935.1 Alphaproteobacteria bacterium | reverse complement strand
GCGGCGCGCCGATGCGCGCGGGCCCCAGCCCCACCATCCCGCCCAGCGTCAGCGCGCGTGGGGTGCGCGGCGGCGCCCCGGGGGCCGGTTGCGCCGCCGGGGCCACGGGCGCCGCGACGCCGGAGTCCGCCTTCCCCCCGACGGCGATGAAGACCTCGTTGCCGCCAGCCTCGACCGGGAACCCGCCCGTGCCGAGGGTGTACATGCCGGCCGGCAGGTAGCCCTGGAAGGCTTGCCGCCCGTCGAGGGCCGCCTGCGCGAAGGCGATGCACGCCCGGGCGTCGGCCTCGAAGGGCTGCGCGTCGGGCTGCAGCACCCAGCGGCCGCGGGCGGCGGCGTCGATCTCCAGGCGCACCGGCCCGAAGCGCGCGTCGATGTCCGCCAAGGTGGCCCGCACCTCCGGCGTGTCGCCCAGGGCTGCCGCCCGCTCCAGCCGTGTGCGCCAAGCGGCGATGTCCCCGGCCTGGCGCGCGGCGTCGGCGCCGAGGCGGTGGGCGGCGTGGGACACCGGGACGCCCGTGTCCTCCAGGCGCTCGATCTGCCGGTAGAGGGTGTCGGCTTGGACCCAGGACCCGCGGGCTGCGGCCTGCGCGAGCTCGCCTTGGAGGCGGACCCCTTCGGCGACCATCGCGTCGGTCGGTGCGGCGAGCACCGGCGTCGACGCCGCCTGGAGCGCGAGCCCCGCTGCGACCGCCCATCGGCTCGCTGCCACCTTCACCGTTGCCCCCAAGCGTGCTGGTGCGCGCGAGCATGGCACGATCGCCGCCGGGCCGCGAGGCGTCGTCCGCGCGGTGCGACCGGTGCGCAACCCGCGATCCCCCTGCTGACGATCTCGCCGGGGAGGGGATCCTGGCGAAGATAAGCACTCCTTCTTACATTCGATCGTCGGTTTTTCTTCGCCTGGGCTTCAAACGCGGCGCCCGTTCAGCCGACAATCCCCCCATCCCTGGGGAGCAGCATCGCCTCTCGGGACTTCTCGCAGTCGAGGGAACACCATGGCGTTGACCGTCCGCACCAACATTGCGTCGATGATGGCCTCTGGCCAGCTCAACCGCACCAGCAAGAACCTCACCGCCACGCTGGGCCGCGTCTCCAGCGGGTTCCGCATCAACAGCGCAGCGGATGACGCTGCCGGGTTGGGCGTCGCCACCAACCTCGAGACGACCACGATCTCGCAGCGGCAGGGCATCCGCAACGCCAACGATGGCATCTCCATCATCCAAACCGCAGAGTCTGCGACCAACGAGGTCACGGACATCCTGCAGCGGATGCGCGAGCTCGCGATCCAGTCGTCCTCGGAGACGCTCGACAACGACGAGCGCGCCTACATTGAGGACGAGTTCGACCAGCTCCAGGAGGAGATGGCCCGCATCGCGTCCGTCACCGAGTTCAACGGCATCTCGCTCACGGCCGGCACCACCACCCAGCTCGATGTCCAGGTGGGTGTCTACGACGCCACCTCTTCCCGCATCACGATTGAGCTCGGCGACCTGCAGACCTCCTCCCTCGGCATCGATGCCCTGTCGCTCGGCACGGTGACCCAGGCCCAGGCCGCGATCGACGCCATCGACGCCGCCCTCGGCACGGTCAACAGCGTCCGCTCCCAGCTCGGCGCCGTCCAGAACCGCATCGAGTCGGCCATCAGCAACGCCACGATCTACGTCGAGGCCCTGTCCGGCGCGGAGAGCCAGATCCGCGACGCCGACTTCGCCACCGAGACGGCAGACCTCACGAAGTTCCAGATCATGCAGCAGGCCGGCGTCGCCGCGCTCGCGCAGGCGAAGAACATCAACCAGTCCGTCATCTCCCTGCTCAACTGAGCCCGCGGCGGCTTCGGCCGCTGTCTCTGGCCGCTCCCTCGTCCGCGCATCGCTGGGCCAGGGGGCGGTCGCCGTTTTCGGGGTGTGCACGCCGTTCCATCCCTCCGCAATCTCCCGTGGTGGACGGCATGCGCGAGGTTCATTAGTTTGCCGGCCACCGGAGGGTCCCATGTCTCGTTCTCTGTTCTCGCTGATCGCGGTGCTGCCGCTCTCTCTCACCCTCGCTTGCACCGGCAAGGAAGACGACACCGCGAGCGACGGGGAGGCGGACGCCGACACCGACGCCGACACCGACGCCGACACCGACGCCGACACCGACGCCGACACCGACGCCGACTACACCTCCGTCGCCGCCACCGCCGGCGCGGACAACGCGGCCCTCTCCGAGGTCGTCGGCTACTTCGACTACAACATCGTCGGCGCCGGCACCGTGGACGGCGACAACGTCTCCGGCACCATCGACTACGTCACCACCGACACCCCTGTCGGCGGCCCGGCCACCACCCTCTGCGACACCGACCTCGGCTTCCAGGGCAGCGCCTACACCGGCGACTGCGAGGACTGCGCCTGGGCCTTCGACGTCGGCAACAGCACCGTGCTCGCCGAAAACGGCGACGCCGCGGCCTGCGAGCGCGTGGGCACCCTGTCCTTCGAGAACGACGCCGTCCTCCGCGGCTTCGTGCTGGCCTACTGGCCCGAGCTGACGGTCGCCGGCTACTACGGCGACTACACCTACTCCGACATCCTGCGCAGCGGCTTCGCGGTGGACTACACCGCCTACGGCTACGGCTACTACGCGGGCCCGTACTGGGTCACCATCAGCGAGGCCGAGTCCGAGGCCGCTGGCACCACCTACTTCACCCAGGACGGCAACTCCTTCGCGTGGGGCTTCACCTACTCGCAGGAGCAGACGGTCGACACCTTCTTCAACTACTGCGACTACGTCTACGGCTCCTACGCCGTGGCCTCGTACCTGACCTCCGACGCCAACCAGGGCGCGGTGGACTGCACCGGCGAGACCGCCGACACCTGGACGTTCTCCGGCACGGCCGGCGACAACATCGCCGTCACCGTCGACACCATCGCCGCCGACTCCGCGTCCGACCTGGTCTTCTTCGTCAACGGCCCGGACACCTGCACCGTCGCCACCGCGGATGACAGCTTCGACTGCACCTTCCCGCCGGTCGACTACCAGTGCCCCTCGCTCGCTTACACCCTCGAAGAGACGGGCACCTACGAGGTCGTCGTCTTCTCCTACGGCCAGTGCACCGGCGAAGAGGCCGGCTACACGATCGACGTCGGCATCTCCGGCTGATCGTCCGTCCACCGGCCTCGTAGGGGGCCGTGGGGGCCGCTCCGGCGACGGGGCGGCCCTTTTGCTGTTGCGGAGAGCGGGCGCCTGCCGGCCCGCCGGGCCGGCACCCGGCCTCTCCGGCGGGTCGCGGCG
>JBEIVK010000650.1:0-2677 GCA_040373935.1 Alphaproteobacteria bacterium | reverse complement strand
CGCCCGCCCCGCCCGCCCACCGGACGAGCGCCCCGGCCCCGCTGGCCGCCCGGCCCTTCGTCCTCCCCGAAGCCGCCCGCGGCCGGTTGAGCAACGGCCTGGAGGTCGTCGTGGTGGAGAACCACGAGGTCCCCATGGTGTACGTCACCCTCGTGCACCGCGCCGGCAGCATCGCCGACCCGCCCTCGGCGCCCGGCACCGCGTCGATGGCGTGGGACATGCTCAACGAGGGAGCCGGGGGCCTGTCGGCGGAGGCGCTGAGCCTCGCCTCCCGTCGGTTGGGCGCCAGCATCGACACGGACGCCGGCCTGGACGCCGGCCTCGCCTCGATGTCCGCGCTGAAGGTGAACCTCGCGCCCAGCCTGGATCTCTTCGCCAAGGTTCTGCTCCAACCTGACTTCCCCGCGCGCGACTTCAAGCTCCTTCAGGACCGCCGGGTGTCGGACCTGAAGGCCGCCCGGCAAGACCCGGGCTCCATCGCCGGGCGCGTGTGGGCGGCGGTCAACTACCCGGAGGCCTACGGCGGGCGGCTCAGCTCCGAGGCCGCCTACCGCAAAATGACGCCGGCCCAGCTCAAGGCCTGGTACACGAGCCACGTGGGCCCGCAGGACGCCATCCTGCTCGTCGGCGGCGACACCACACTGGCCGAGGTCCAGCCCTTGCTCGAGGCTCGCTTCGGCAAGTGGGCCCCGCCGAAAAAGCCGGCCAAGCTGCCCAAGGCGCCGGGCGCGGAGGCCTTCGCCTCGGCCACCGAGCCCACGATCTTCCTCGTCGACAAGCCCGGGGCCGCCCAGTCGGTGCTGCGCGTGGGGCAGTTCGTCCCGCCGGCCACCGCCCCCACGGCTGCCGCCTTCACCCTGGCCGATCTCGCGGTCTCCGGAGAGTTCACCGCCCGCGTGAACATGAACCTCCGCGAAGACAAGGGCTGGACCTACGGGGCCTACTCCGGCGTCCGCTACGACCAGGGTCCCGGCCTCTGGGCGGTGCGCACCAACGTCGTCACGCCCCACACGGCCGACGCCATCGCGGAGATTCGCAAGGAGATCACCGCATCCTTGGCCGACCGGCCGGTCACCGCCGACGAGCTCGCGGCGGCCCGCGGTGGGCTGCTCGGCACCTGGCCCCTGGGGTTCCAGCAGCCGGGGACGCTGCTCAGCAGCACGTCGGACATCTGGCTCTACGGCTACCCGGCGGACTGGGTGAGCGGCTTCATCGCCCGGCACGAGGCGCCGGACTTGGCGGCCGTCAACGCCGCGTGGAAGGCCGCGATCGACCCGGCGCGCTTCCGCGCCGTGGTGGTCGGGGACGCAGCGTCCATCCAGGCGCCCCTGGAGGCGCTCGGCATGAAGGTCGTGCGCGTGGACACCGATGGCAAGCCCGTGGCGGTGAAGTAATGGGCATCGAAAGTCGGTTCATCTGGATGGACGGCAAGCTGGTCCCCTACGCGGAGGCCCAGGTGCATGTCCTGTCGCACACCCTGCACTACGGGCTCGGGGTCTTCGAGGGCATCCGGGCGTACCGCCAGGTGGGCGGTGGGGGCGGCGTCTTCAAGCTGGAGGAGCACATCCGGCGCTTGGTCGACAGCGCGAAGATGTGCAACATGAAGCTCCCGTTCACGGCCGAGGAGATCCGCAACGCCTGCGTCGAGACGCTGCAGGCCAACGGCTTCGAGGAGGCGTACATCCGCCCCATCGTGTACTACGGGCACGGGGCGATGGGCTTGGGCGCCCGCACCAACACCGTGCACGTCGCCATCGCCACCTGGGAGTGGGGCCGCTACCTCGGCGACGAGGGCATCCAGAACGGCATCCGCGTGGGCATCAGCAGCTTCACGCGGCATCACGTGAACGCCAACCTGCAGCGCGCCAAGATCATCGGCCACTACGTCAACTCCATCCTCGCGCGCTACGAGGCCAACGACAACGGCTTCGACGAGGCCATCATGCTGGACCACCACGGCTACGTGGCCGAGGGCACCGGCGAGAACCTCTTCGTCATCCGCGACGGCGTGGTGAAGACCCCCCCGGTGGTCAACATCCTGGCCGGCATCACGCGCCGAACCGCCTTCGACATCCTCGTGCGCGAGGGCGTCGCGGTGCAGGAGGTCGCGTTCGGGCGGGACGCGCTCTATGTGGCCGACGAGGTGTTCTTGACCGGCACCGCCGCCGAGGTCGTGCCCGTGCGCGAGGTGGACCGTCGGGTGGTTGGGCCGCCCGGGCCGCTCACGCGCCGGGTGCAAGAGGCCTACCTCACCGGCGTGCGCGGCGAGGTTGACTGGATGCGCCCGCACATCACCCGCTACTGAGGGCGGGCGGCCGGGCCGAGGTCCCACACCTGGGCGCCCCCACCGCCGGGCGCCGGGGACCCGAGGCCGCGGACGAGCGCGGCCTCGGTGGCGTCGAGGAAGGGCGCCAAGTCGGCGGGGAGCACGACGAAGCGCACGCCGGCCCGACGCAGGGCCGCCGCCGGGTCCGGGCTCGCGGCGGCGCCCCGAAGGGCCGCCTGGAGCGGGCCATCCCGGCGGGTTGTGGTGCGCGGCAGGGCCGTGGTCGGGCGCCCGTGCGCCGCCGCACGGAGAAGGGCCGCCTGGCCAAACCACGCCGAGGTGGGGCCTTGCACCGGCAGCTCGAGCACCGCGCCGTCCGTGCCGGGCGGAAGGTCGGCAGCGGCGAGCGGG
>JBEIVK010000270.1:0-5543 GCA_040373935.1 Alphaproteobacteria bacterium | reverse complement strand
TGGGACCCGCTGCAAACCGCGATCGACCTCGGCCACGCCCGCGGGATGCAGGTCCACGCGTACATCAACGTCTTTCCGTTCTGGCGCGGCACCACGCCCCCGCCGGAGACCAGCCCGGTGCACGCGTATCGGAGCAACCCGTCCTGGGTGGTCGCCGACGCCGCAGGCACGCCGATGGCGCTGAACAGCAGCTACGTCTTCGCGTCGCCCGGCAACCCGAGCGTGCAGCAGCGCGTGGCGGCGGTCGCGGGGGACATCGCGCGCCGCTACGACGTCGACGGCATTCACCTCGACTACATCCGCTACCCGGGCGATCAATACAGCCGCGACGCGACGAGCGTAGCCCGCTACGCGGCGGATCCGGGTGGCTTGTCTTGGGAGGATTGGCAGCGCAGCCAAGTGAAGGAAACGGTCGCCGGCGTGTCTGCGGCTGTGGATGTTCCCGTCACGGCGGCGGTCTGGGGGGTCTACGAGAACCGCTGGGGCTGGTCCTCGGTGAGCGAGGGCAACCTCGATTACTTCCAGGACTCAGGCGCGTTTCTCGGTGAGGGCCTCCTCGACGCCAACATCCCGATGATCTACTGGCCGGTGGCCGACACCCCCGGCGCCCGCCTCGACTTCGCGACCCTGGTGGCGGACCACGTCTCCCGCGCCGCCGATCGCCACGTCTACGCCGGCATGGGCGGCGAAGGCGTCACGATGGACCAGGTGATCGCCTGCGTCGAGGCCGCGCGCGCCGCCGGAGCGCCGGGCGTCGTCCTCTTCGACTGGTCTCTCTTTCGGAACGACCTCCCGCGGCTCAAGAGCACGGTCTTCGCCGAGCCCGCGATCCCGCCCGCGATGCCCTGGC
This sequence comes from Alphaproteobacteria bacterium, assembly GCA_040373935.1. Lineage (GTDB taxonomy): Bacteria > Myxococcota_A > UBA796 > UBA796 > UBA2385 > JBEIVK01. The sequence goes on along the minus strand of JBEIVK010000270.1, from coordinate 4,693 downwards.
GGCCGTGACGGCCGCGGCCGCCTCCGGTACGCTCCCGCCATGTTGCCGCTGCCCACCCGCGTCGATCCGCGCTCCGACTCCTTCCGCGCCAACCTCGCCGCGATGGAGGATGCCTTGGCCACCCTCGCCGCCGACCTGGGTCGCGCGCGCGAAGGGGGAGGGGAGAAGGCCAATCGCCGGCACGTCGAGCGCGGGCGCTTGCTGCCGCGGGACCGCATCGCCCACCTGTTGGACCGCGGCAGTCCGTGGTTGGAGCTGTGCGCCCTGGCGGGCATGGAGATCGACGGCGGGAAGCCGGGCGCGGGCTTGGTGGCGGGCGTTGGCCGCGTGAGCGGCGTGGAGTGCCTCGTCACGGCGAGCGAGGCGACGGTGCAGGGCGGGGCGGTGAGCGCCTGGGGCGTCAAAAAGAACACGCGCCTCGCCGAGATCGCCCTGGAGAACCGCCTCCCCGTCGTGAGCATGGTGGAGTCGGCGGGGGCGGATCTGCCGAACCAGGCGGAGATTTTCTTGCCGGGCGGACGCGGCTTCCGCGACATCACACAGCGCTCCAAGGCCCGGGTGCCCACGGTCTGTCTCGTGTTCGGCAGCAGCACGGCGGGCGGCGCGTACATCCCGGGGATGAGCGACTACGTCGTCATGGTGAAGGAGCAGGCGCAGGTCTTCCTGGCCGGTCCGCCGCTCGTCAAGATGGCCATCGGCGAGGACGTGGACGACGAGACGCTGGGCGGCGCCGAGATGCACGCCCGGCAGAGCGGGCTGTGCGATTACCTCGCCCAAGACGAGCGAGACGCGATCCGCATCGGCCGCGAGATCTTGCGGTCCATCGGGTGGGCGAAGGCTGGGCCAGGCCCACGCACCGCTGCCCCGCGCCCGCCGGCGTACGACCCGGCAGAGCTGCGCGGCATCGCGAGCGCCGACGTGCGGGTGCCCTTCCCGGCGCGGGAGGTCATCGCGCGGGTGGTGGACGGCTCGGCCTTCCATGAGTTCAAGCCTCGCTTTGGCTCGACGCTGGTGACGGGCTTCGCCGAGGTACACGGCTTCCCGGTGGGCATCCTCGCCAACGACGGCATCCTCTGGCCGGCCTCGGCCGAGAAGGGCGCCCAGTTCATCGCCTTGTGCAACCAGCGGGACATCCCGCTGCTGTTCTTGCACAACACCACGGGGTTCATGGTCGGCAAGGCGGTGGAGCAGCAGGGCATCATCCGCGCTGGGGCCAAGCTCATCAACGCGGTGAGCAACAGCGAGGTGCCGAGCATCACCATTCAGACCGGCGCGTCCTATGGAGCAGGGAACTACGCGATGAACGGCCGGGCCTACGGTCCGCGCTTCCTGTTCTCCTGGCCAAACCACCGCATCGCGGTGATGGGCGGGGAGCAGCTCGCCGGTGTGCTCGACATCATCAAGCGGCAGTCCGCCGCGCGCTCCGGCCGCCCGGTCAACGAAGACGAGCTCGGCATGATGAAGCAGCTCATCGCCGGCAAGGTCGACTACGAGAGCACCGCCCGCTACGCGACCGCCCGCTTGTGGGACGACGGCATCATCGACCCGGCAGACACCCGGGATGTCGTCGGGCTGAGCCTCTCTGCCATCCACAGCGGCCCGGTCGCCGGCTCGCTCAGCTTTGGAGTGTTCCGCCATTGAGCCGCCCGTTTGACACCCTGTTCATCGCCAACCGCGGCGAGATCGCCATCCGCGTTGCCCGCAGCGCGCGGGCCCTCGGGCTGCGGGTGGTGGGCGTTCGCACGGCAGAAGACCGCGGTGCGGCGCACCTCGATGCATTGGACGCCAGCGTCGAGGTCGGCAGCTACCTGGACGGGCCGGCGATCGTCGCGGCCGCCGCGCGCCTCGGGGCCGAGGCGGTTCACCCCGGCTACGGGTTTCTTTCGGAAAATCCGGTTTTTGCGGAGGCTGTCCTGGCGGCGGGCCTCGTGTGGGTCGGGCCTCCGCCCGCGGCCATCCGCGCGATGGGCAGCAAGGCGGCCGCGCGCCGGACGATGGCGGCGCGGGGCGTCCCGGTGGTGCCCGGTTACGACGGCGATGACCAGTCCGACCGTGCTTTCGAGGCGGCGGCGGCCGAGATCGGCTACCCGGTGCTCGTCAAGGCGAGCGGCGGCGGTGGCGGCAAGGGCATGCGCGTCGTCGAGGCGCCGGAGGAGCTGGCCGAGGAGCTGGAGGGCGCGCGTCGGGTGGCCCGCAGCGCCTTCGGGGACGCCCGCTTGCTGTTGGAGCGCTACCTGCGGCGGCCCCGCCACATCGAGGCGCAGGTCTTGGCCGACGCCCACGGCGCGGTGCTGCACCTCTTCGAGCGAGAATGCTCGATCCAACGCCGTCACCAGAAGGTCGTCGAGGAGGCGCCCTCGCCGGCCTTCGCGGGGCCGGGCGGGGGGGAGCGTCGCGCGGCCCTGCTGCGGGACGCGGTCGCGGCGGCGCGGGCGGTCGGATACGAAAACGCCGGGACGGTCGAGTTCATCGTCGATGAAGCGGGGCGCCACTACTTCCTGGAGATGAACACCCGCCTGCAGGTCGAGCACCCGGTCACCGAGCGCATCACGGGCCTGGACCTCGTCGCGTTGCAGCTGCGCGTGGCGATGGGTGCGCCGCTGCCCTTCGGGCAGGAGGCCGTTGTGGCCCGCGGGGCGGCCGTCGAGGTGCGCCTGTACGCGGAAGACCCAGACGCCGGATACTTGCCGCAAGCGGGGGTTGTCCGGGCCTTCCCGCTGGGATCCGTCCAAGGCGAGGGGCTCCGCGTGGACGCGGGGGTGCGCGCCGGCGACACCGTGGGCATCGCCTTCGACCCGATGCTCGCCAAGGTCGTCGCGTGGGGAGAGGACCGCCTGACCGCCATCCGGCGGCTCTGTCGCGCCCTGGAGTCCGCGCCCACCCTCGGATTTCGCACCAACCAAGACCACCTTCTCCGCATCCTCCGGCACCCGGCCTTTCGGGCTGGCCACCTCCACACCGGCTTTCTCGAAGAACACGCGCTCCCGCCGGCAGATCCCGCGGTCGCGCAGCGCCTCGCCCTGCTCGTCGCGGCGGTGCTGGATGCGCCGGAGGGTGGCGGGCTTCCCGGCTTGCGCCCTGGCTTCTCCAATCATCCCTGGCCGGAGCCGATGGTGGGCTTCTCGGTGGACGGGGCGCTGCATGCCGTCGCGCGGCGCTGGGAGGGAGGCTGGCGGGTGGGCCCGTGGCGTTGGGGCGCGTCCGCGCCGCCGCCCGGTGTGGACGACGCGGCCGGCACGCCGCTCTTGCAGGCCGAGCACGCGGTCTCCATCGGTCAGGACGCCGCTGGTCGCTGGATCGAGGTGGACGGCGCGCGCGTCCGGGTCACCGTCGCGCCGGACCCGTCCGGGGCCGCGTGGTGGGTGGCGGCGGGCGGCATGCCCGTGCGGGTGGAGCGTCGGCCGGATCTCCCGGCGGGCGAGGCGGACGAAGGCGCGGCCGGTGGGCTCGTGGCGCCCATGCCGGGGCGGGTTGTGCGGGTGCTGGTCGCCGCGGGGGACGCGGTCGCTGCGGGGGCGGGCCTCGTGGTGCTGGAGGCGATGAAGATGGAGCAGACGGTCCGCGCGCCCGGGGAGGGCGTCGTCGATGCCGTGCTCGTGGAGGTGGGCCAGCAGGTGGAGGCCGGCGCGGCCCTGGTGCGCTGGGCCCCATCGGCTTGAGCCAGGCCGAAATGGGCTATGCTTCGCCGCGAAGGAGGGGTCATGCCTCGGGTCATCGTCCGCTCGGCCACTGCGCGCAACCAGCTTTTCGAGCTCCCCGAGGGTGAGACCACCATCGGGCGCGGCGACGACGCGAAGCTCGTCCTCCCCAACGTCTCCGTCAGCCGGCTCCACGCCCGCATCCTCGTGGGGCGCCAGGGCGCGACGGTCGAGGACGCGGAAAGTCAAAATGGCACCTTCGTCAATGGCCAGCGCGTGCAGCAGGCGCCGCTCAAGTCGTTCGACGAGGTCCAGCTCGGCAAGTTCACCCTGGTCTTCCTCGGGGACAACCGGGACGACCGCTTCTACAAAGGCCGCTTCATCGGCTACTTGCAGAAGTACGACCCGGCGGTGGCTGGGGCCCAGGCCGGCCCGGCCGATGGGGGCGCCACCTTCGCCCTGTCCAAAGAGGCCCTCAAGGCGCTGGCCGAGGGCAACCGGGTGACGGACAACGGCCGCCTCGTGCTTGACGCGGACGCCGGCAAGTTCTGGTACCCGGAGGACCGCAGCCTCACCATCGGCAAGGGCGCGCAAATCCCCTGCGAGGGGTGGTTTACGGGCGGAGAGTGCGCCGAGGTCCGCTATGACGGCCGGCAGCACATCATCGAAAAAAAGGGCTTTTTCGTGCATGTGTCGGTGAACGACCAGGGCATCACGAAGCGCCCGTTGCGCCACGGAGACCGCGTGCGCGTGGGCGCGACGCGCTTCCGCTACGAGTGCACCTGAGGCGCGTCGTCTGTGGCGCCGCCTTGCTGCAGCCACCCGAAGTAGGCCTCCGTGTGGTCCACCGCCTCCGCGATGGACTGGCTGCGTAGAATGGGGGTTCGCAGCCGCGTCTCCCCCTCTGGCAGCCCGGCGGTGAAGTGGTTGGCGATTTTCTTGAAGCGGCCAAGGCAGCCGTGCTCCGTCGCGAAGCGCGGTCGCAAGGCGTCGAGGTAGCCGAGGAGGACGCGGCGCCGCTCGGCGGGCGTCGGCTGGGTCTGCGGCAGCCCGGC
>JBEIVK010000676.1:0-2597 GCA_040373935.1 Alphaproteobacteria bacterium | reverse complement strand
CGCGCAGGCCCTCCGGCCCGACCCAGCGCCAGTTCCCCGGCAGCGCCCGGTCTGCGGCATCCGCGGCCTCGATGCCGATGCGCGGCCCGACGACCACCTCCGCGTCCGGGACCGCCCGCCCGGCCCGCACGGCCACGGGCCCAGCGCCCCCGAGGGCCGCGCCGGAGTCCGCCACCCGCAGCCCAAGCGCCGCCCCCACTTTTCCCGGGCCGTCGAGGTCCAGCCGGCCGCCCCGGCGCGCGCGCACCGTCTCCAGCCCCGCCACCGGCACCGCCGCACGGACCAGCACGCAGGCGGGCGTGCCCTCCGGCTCCGAGACGAGGTTGAGCAGCACGTGAAGCCCGTAGCAGAGGTAGACGTAGGCGACCCCGGGCGGCCCCCACATCGGCGCGTTGCGCGGCGTCCACCCGCGGTGGGCGTGGCAGGCCGTGTCTCCCGCGCGGTAGGCCTCCGTCTCGGCCACCCGCAAGACCACCGGGCCCGCCACCAGCTCCGCGCCCAACAGGGCCCGCGCGACCTGCCGCGTGTCGGCGGCGAAGAAGGCAGGGCCCAGGGCGGTGGAGTCCATCGTCCGGACGCGCTAACCTGGGGCCAGCGGGAGGTGCGCGTGCGCCGAGCAGGGGCGACGGGGGTGAGGTTCGTCCTCGGCCTGGCCGCGGGCTGCGGCGGCGGCGATGTCCCGGCGGCGGTGCCCGCGGCGGCGTTGGACGGGCTGGCCCCCGTGTGGGTCGAGCTCGCACCCGGGCCCGGCCCGGCGGCGGTCGCGGTCGACTGCGATGGCACCCCGCACCGCGTCCGCCTGGACCCAGGGCCGCCGCCCACCTGGGCAGACCCCGCGGGCGCGCCCCGCCCCATCACGGCGGCGCTGCGCGCCGGGGCCACGCTCACGCTCCGGGTGGGCGGGCCGGGGCCGCGCGAGGAGACGCTGGTCCTCACCCTGGGCGAGGGTCTCACCGCGTTGGGTCTGGGCGAACGCCGCCTCGCCGACGCACGGCAGGTGGGGGCCTTGCCCCGCAGACGCCCGGCGGGCTGCCCATGAGCGCCCTGCCCTGCGGCCTCGCGCTCGCCCTCGGCGCCGGCCTCGCCACCGCCGGGGTCTCGGGCCCGCGCGTAGACGCGGCGGTGCACGCGCTCGGAGAGGCGCTCGCCGCCGGCCACCCGCTGCCCGCCGCGGCCTTGCCGGAGCCGGACGGCACCTTCCGCGTCGTCGTGGAGGGGGCCGACGCGAGCGCCCTCGCCGCCGCCATCGAGGGCGCGCTGGGCCTGGAGGTCGAGGCGGCCGGCGGGCCAGCGGGCGCGGGGCTCGTGCAGGTGCGCCTGTCCGCCACCGATCTGCCCGCCCTCGGCACCCTCGGCGGCGCCGTGCGGGTGCGCCTGCCGCGCCTCCCCTCGCCTCCCGCCCTCGCGCCCGCCGCGGGCCCAAAGCGCGAAGGCGCCGTGGAGACCGAAGGCCTCGCGGGGGTCTTCGCGGCCGGGGACTGGCACCGCGCCGGCTACACCGGGCGGGGCGTCGACATCGCCGTATTGGACGTCGGCTTCCTCGGGGCGGAGGCGCTCGCCGGCACGGAGCTGCCGCGCCGCCTGCACCTCAGCGGCCCCGGCGACGACACCAGCGCCCACGGCACCGCCGTCGCGGAGATCATCCACGACATCGCCCCGGACGCGCGTCTGCACCTGCGGCGGTTCCGCACGGACGCCGAGCTGGTCGCCGCCACCGAGGCCCTCAGCGCCGACGGCGTCCAGGTCCTCAACGCGTCCGTGGGCTTCGACAACCTCTGGCCCTCCGACGGCACGAGCCCCTGGAGCGTGGCGGCGCGGGACGCCGTGGACGCCGGGGTCGCCTGGGTGGCCGCGGCGGGCAACGAGGGGCGGCGCTACATCGTGGGGCCGCTGGCGGACGACGACGGCGACGGCGTCTACACCATCGGGGGCGCCGGCTCCTTCCCGGTCGGTCCCGGGCCGGTCTGGCTGGTCCTCCGCTGGGACGAGCCGATGGGCGGCGCCACGCGAGACCTCCGCCTCGTGCTGCGCCCGTTGGGGGGCGGCGCCGCCCAGACCGCCGACGCCCCGCAAGCGGGGAGCGGGGACCCGGTGGAGGTGCTCATCGACGGCACGACCGACCGCACGCTGCGGCTCACGGTCGAAGGGCCGCCGGGCGGGCCACCCGGCTGGGCCTGGCTCTACACGGGCGGCGCTTGGCCCGAAGGCATGGCCACGCCCGGCGCACCCAGCCTGACCCAGCCGGCCGACGCGGCGGGCGCGGTCGCCGTGGGGGCCTGCGACGCCGTCGCCGGGACGGTCCCCGCGTGGGCCTCGCAAGGCCCGACAGAGGACGGCCGCCTCAAGCCGGATCTGTGCGCCCCGACCGGCGTGAGCACGGCGAGCTTCGGGCCCGGCGCCTTCGGCGGCAGCAGCGCCGCAGCGCCGCACGTCGCGGGCGCGTTGGCCCTCCTCGCGGAGGCCACCGGCTGGGCAGACCCGCTGGCCCTCCGCGCCGCCGCGTGGTCCCTCGCCGTGGACCAGCCGCCAGACGGCCCCGACCGGCAGACCGGCTACGGCGCCCTCGCCCTCGGGCCGCCGCCGCCGCGGTGCGCGTG
>JBEIVK010000761.1:0-2232 GCA_040373935.1 Alphaproteobacteria bacterium | reverse complement strand
GGTGAGGCCGGCGGCGCCGGCGGCACCGGCGGCGGCTGGGACGACGACTCCCCCCGGCGCAAGCCGCGCGGCGGCGGCGGTGGCCGTCGGCGCGAGGGCGGCTGGGGCGACGACGGCGGCGACGATTGGTAGCACCGGGAGATCGCGCGATCTTGCGCGCGCCGGTTGACAGGGCCCCCCGAGTGGGGCACACTGCACAAGGGTTTCCCCCGGAGGTCCACATGAACTGGCGTCCTTCTCCTCGCCCCAAGCCGCCGCCCAAGAAGCCGACGGTCTGACGGGCCGCGGGCCACCTTCGGGTGGCCCGCACTCTTTTTCCCGCTCGGGTTTTCACGGGCCCACCTTCCCACGGGCGCCTCTCGGGCATCCCGGGGCGCGCCTTTGCGGCGCGTGTCCGCACCGCGTTGTCCTCCCTGTGCCGGCCCTCCGCGTCGGCGCCTCCAGCGGCCGCCGCCCATGTCCCTCGCCGACGCCACCTTCCCCGACGGGCCCGCCCCGCCGCTCCCGCCCGGCCCGCCCTACGCCTGTCGCCAGCTCCGCGCCTGGCGTGGCCGTCCCTTCGACCTCCCCCCGGGCGACCCGCGCCTGCGCGCGGTGCACGACGGCGGGCCCGCACCCTGCGCCCCGTGGGAGGGGCTGGTCGGGATGGCGCGCTGGTGGGCTGAACATCCCGACTGGATGGACGTGCTGGACCCGGCGAGTCCCGTCCATGACGACAAAATGGTGGAGCGGGCCCTGTATCTCCACGCCTGGGCCAACCACCTGCCCCCGGGCCAGCGGGTGTTGGACCTGGGTGGAGGCGTGGGCCGCTTCACGCAGTGGTTCCTCGCGCGCCGCTGCGCGGTTGAGCTGGTGGATCCGGATCTCCGCTCCTTGCGCCGCGCGGTTGGGCACGCGGCCCGGCAGGCGCGCGGCCACCTCGACGTGCACTGGTCCACCGGGGAGCGACTGCCGTCCCTCGCGCCGGTGGACATCGCGCTCGCCGTCGAGGTGCTCTGCTACGCCGAGGATCCCGCGGCCGTGCTCGAGCGCGTCCACGCCACCCTTCGCCCCGGCGGCCTGCTGCTGTGCAGCGTCGAGGCGCGGTGGGGATGGGCGATGGCGCATGACGCCGCGCCGGGCAGCATCGACGACTTCTTCGGCAACGGAGTGGTGCACGTCCCCGGCGATCGCTGGGTGCGCACCTACACAGAAGACGAGCTGCGCGCCCTGCTCTCGCCCCGCTTCGAGGTGCTGGAGGTTCTCCCCTCGCACTACGCCTTCTCCGGTCCCTTCGAGCCCGCGGCTGGCCCCCTCGACGCCGCCCGTGCGATCGCATTGGAGGCCCGCTTGCGTGCGCATCCCGTCGCCCGGCCGCTCAACCGGGCGTGGATGGCGGTGGCGCGCCCGCGCTGCTGAGCCCGCACGCGCCACGGGGGTGGGCCCGGGTCACCGGTACCGGCGCCCGCAGGGGCCCCACCGCCGGGCGATCCGCCGCCGCCGCCGGGGGCGATCGCGGAGGTGGTGGCAAGGTGGTTGCAGGATGGGGCGCGATCCCTTCCGCCTGCGCGCCGCATCCGGTACCTTCATGAGCGTAACCGGGGCGTGGGCGCCGAGTGGCGATGCTCCGGGGACCAAGAGCCGGAGTCGTGCCCACGACGCCTCCTCCTCAACCACCACGGAGTGCTCCCATGCCCACCGAAGAACTCTTCGGCGCCTACAACTTCCTGCTCGAGATCTCGGGCGTCATCAACGACAACAAGGTCATCGTCGGCGGCTTCAAGAGCGTCTCCGGCATGGACTCCGAGACCGAGGTCATCGAGTTCAAGCAGGGCAACGACCTGGTCGTCCGCAAGAAGCCGGGCCGCACCACCTACAACAACATCGTCCTCGAGCGCGGCTACACCGCCACCGACGACCTGTGGCAGTGGCGCAAGAACATCGAGGACGGCAAGATCGACCGCCGCGCCGGCTCGGTCATCATCCTCGATCAGGACGGCCAGACCGAGGTCGCCCGCTACAACTTCTTCGAAGGCTGGCCCTGCAAGTGGCACGTCCCCGAGATGGACGCCGACAGCTCCGCGATGGCGATCGAGAAGATCGAGCTCGCCTGCGAGAAGATCGAGCGCGCCTGATCGGCAAGGGTTCGCCCCGCGCGGCCCGTCCCTCCCGGGGCGGGCCGCGTTGTTTTTCCGCGTTGTTTTTGGGGCGGCGGCGGCCCGCCCGCGTGGAACGGCGGCCGGGCGCAGCTCG
>JBEIVK010000116.1:0-9186 GCA_040373935.1 Alphaproteobacteria bacterium | reverse complement strand
GGCGCCACCGCCCGCGCCCGGCTAAACAGCGCGTGCGCTGGTGGGCTCCGCCCCGCCGGCCCCCTTCCCCCGCGCGCCGTGCGCGCGCACGCATCCCCGGAGGCGCACCCGCCATGGGCCGCATCTTTGAAACGCGAAAGGCCACGATGTTCGCCCGCTGGGACAAAATGGCCAAGCTCTTCACCCGCCTGTCCAAGGACATCGCCATCGCGGTGAAGTCGGGCGGCCCCAACGCGGACAGCAACCCCGCGCTGCGGCGGGTCCTGCAAAACTGCCGCGCCGCGAACATGCCCAAGGACAAGATCGAAAACGCGATCAAGCGGGCGAGCGGGCAAGGCGGCGAGAACTACGAGGAGATCCTCTACGAAGGCTACGGCCCGCACGGCGTCGCCATCCTCGTCGAGACGGCGACGGACAACCCGGTCCGCACCGTGGCCAACGTGCGCTCGTACTTCAACAAGAAGGGCGGCAACCTGGGCGCCAGCGGCAGCGTGGTGTTCCAGTTCAAGCGGGTCGGCGTCTTCCGGCTGAAGCCGGACGGCGTGGACACCGACGCCCTGGAGATGGAGCTCATCGACTTCGGCCTGGAGGAGCTGGGCGAGACCACGAGCGACAAGGGCGAGCCCCAGCTGCTGCTGCGCTGCGCCTTCAACGACTTCGGCACGCTGGCCCGGGCCCTCGAAGAGCGCGGCATCACCCCCATCTCCGCCGAGAGCGAGTACCTCCCCAACGCGATGGCAGACCTCTCGGAGGACCAGGCCAACGAGGTGCTGGAGCTGGTGGACCGCATCGAGCAGGACGACGACGTGCAGAAGGTGTTCCACAACCTCGCCTGATCCGCCCCGGCGCGCCCCGCGGGCCGAATGCCGGGCCGGCTGCCCCGTCCTGGGGTGACACCGGCGCCCCCGCCCGGTGGTCCCCTCGGTGCGAGGTGCTCCCGATGCGCGTCTTCCCAGCCGCTCTCCTTCCGCTCTCCCTCGGCGGGTGCCCGCTCGCGCCCACGCTCACGGGCAACGGCGTGCCGGGCGAGCGTCACGAGGCTCTGCCGGACGTCCAGGTCGTCGTCGCCGCCGGGGCCTTGCAGGTGGACGTGCAGCCGTCCCCGAAGGCGGCGGCCCGGGTGCGCTGCGACGAGAACCTCCTCCCGTCCATCCGCCTGGACGTGGACGGCGGGCGCCTCGTCATCCACACCGCGGGGCCGGCAGGGGGCGCCGTGCAGCTCGCCCCGCAGGCCGGCCCCTGCACGGTCTGGGTCGGACTGCCCGCGCTGCACGCCGTGTCCAACACCGGGTCGGGAGATCTCCGGGTCGGCGGGGAGGCCCTCGACGCCCCGGAGACCGGCCCGCTCACCCGCGCAGCGGAGGCCGCGGACGGCAGCGGCGCGGCCAGCGACGGCTGGGACACGCTCGCGGCGGCCACGCTCACCGGCTCGGGCTCGCTGTGGCTCGCCGGCTCCAGCTCGCCCGAGGCCCTCACGCTCACGCTCACCGGCTCGGGAGATCTCTTCGCCGATGCCGTCGCAGCGAAGCACCTCGAGGCCACGCTCACCGGCAGCGGAGACCTCTGGGTGGAGGGCGGCCGCGCCGCGACGATCGACGCGCGCCTCTCCGGCAGCGGAGACCTGGATCTCCGCGCCGCCGCTGCGCCCGCGGCCACCTTGCGCCTCACCGGCAGCGGGGACCTCTCGGCCACCGTCACCGACACGGTGGAGGTCACCCTCAGCGGCAGCGGCGACGTCCGGGTCTGGGGAGACCCGCGGCAGCGGGCCCGCAGCCGCACCGGCAGCGGCAAGATCCGCTTCGAACCTTGATAGGTACGGCTAATCCTCCGCCGTCCGCGCGTCCGGGCGGCGCTCGCGGGGGCGGCGCTTGCGGGCCACCGCCTCCATCCGCGCGCGGCCGCACACGGGGCACTGCCACTTCTTTTGCTTGTGGTGCGTGCCGCGCGTCTCGGCCATCTTGACCTTGCACCGCTTGCAGTTCATCGGTGGGCGCCCGGCCCGCCGGCCTCGGGGCGCCACGGCGCGGCGCGCAAGGCGCCGGGGTGGCGCAAGCGCGCCGGGCGGTCTTCGTACAAGTAGACGAGGATGGCGTCGGCGATGAGGTCTGCCACGGCGAGCGCGCGCTCCGGGGCGGGCGTCAGCGGGTGGCCGTTCTCGTCGAACTCCCACACGAGGTCCTTGCGGATCTCGATGCCGAAGGCCATCGGGCGCAGCGGGTCTGCGCGGTAGCGGGCGAGCACCTCGCCGTCGTCGGCGTGCAGGAAGCGCTCGATGCGCCGGTAGGCCCGCTCGGCGGCCATGAACAGGCGCTCCGACCCGGCCGGCGCGTGGCGGAACATGTGCAAGAAGCTGCGCAGGCTGTCGGCGGCGGCGCTGCGCAGGTTGGTGTCCTTGAGCAAGTCCCAGACCAACGCGAAGGCCGGATCTCCAGCGGTGTCCGGCGCGTGCTCCTCGAAGCGCGACTGCAGCCAATCGAAGAAGCACCACACCTGGTGCCGCACCTCCACGCTGCCCTCGGGCAGGAGGTACGGGTAGTTGTGGGCCACCGGCACGCCCTCCTTTTGCAAGGTGAGGGAGATGCGGTCCATGAGGAGGCGGTCCGCGGTGAACTCGGCGAGGATGTCCGGGAAGAGGGGGTCGAAGACGCCCACCGGCATCTGCGACTCGAGCTGGTAGCCGAGGGCCCGGCTCACGAGGCTGACCTGGGGCCGCTCGGTGCCGGAGGGGTTCATGCGGTCGTAGGTGTGAACGGCGATCTTGAGCAGCCGGCCACGCACCGCGTGGTCCATCTCGGCGGAGATGGCGTCATAGTGGGCTTCGAGCAGGTGGCGCCGCTGCGGCCAGCTCAGGATCTGCGAGAACGGGTGGTTGATGGCGAAGCGGCGGAGGTGCGTCGCGCTCGGCCCGGTGACCCCCGGGAACCGCCCGAAGTCGAGCAGGCAGCGCGCCGTCGTCACCCGGTGGTAGTGGCCAAGCCCGAGGCGCGCCGCGATGCGCTCGGCGACGAGGCTCGCGCCCCAGTCCCGCTCCTCGATGTAGGCGCCGTAGAACACCCGCTTGGGGATGGGCTTGTCGGCCCCGTCCACCAGAAAGGCGCGCGGAAGCACGTCACCATCGTGGATCACGTCGACCGTGAGCTGGCCGCGCAGCGCCTCGGGCACCCCGGCCGCGCCCACCGCCCCCACCGGCACCGCCACCATCGGGGCGGGCGCGTCGTGGGTCCACATCACTTGGTCGTGCATCGGGCCTCCGGGCGGGCGGCCTATCACCGCCGCGCCCCGGCCGCGCCCTCACTCCGGGAAGACCGCGGCGTTGCTGTCGTCCGTGTCGCCGCAGGAGGTCGTCCAGCCGTCGCCGTCGGCGTCGACCCCGGCGCGCGCGCAGTAGACGAGCACCTCGGCGCTGAGATCGTTCGCGTCGGTGCCGCCGGAGTACAGCTCCCAAACGTTGCTCTCGGTGCCCTGGCCGTAGGCGCCCGACGCATCGGAGACGTCGTCCATCACCGCGCCGAGGTTGACCTCGGTGCTGGCCGACGCGCCGCCGCAGGACCAGCCGGCGAGCCCATCCGTGATGGCGACCGTGCCGTAGCCCACCTGCACCCGCCCATCCGGGAAGAAGATGGCGTGCCCCGTGACGCGCGTGGATGAGCTGCCGTACTCGGCGACCTCGCGGTAATACACGCCGATGGCGTCGCCGTGGTTGATCCACTGCACGCTGCCGGCGGTGGAGGGGTTGAGGTCGTCCCAGAACAGGGCGACGGCGCGCTCGCTCGCGTGGGTGGACGAGGACTCCGACAGGCTGCTGCTGCCGCTGGCGAAGGTGACGCGGCCGTTGCTGCTGACGTGCATGCTCGTGTACGACGTGTCGCAGAACTCGATGGAGAAGCCGCTCCACGAGATGGTGGAGAAGCTGTCGTCCGAGAGCGAGAGCCGCGTGGCGACCGTGGTGTCGGCCGTGTCCGTCATGCCGTCGCAGTCGTTGTCGACGCCATCCGTCGTGTCCTCCCACGCGTAGGGGTGGACGAGGTTGTTGCTGTCGTCGCAGTCGGTGCCGCCGACGGAGACGCTGTCAAAGCCGTCGCGGTCGATGTCCGAAGGGTCTCCGCCGTCGCAGTCTTGGTCGATGCCGTCCCCGGGGACCTCGGTGGCGTCCGGGTTGATGGTGGCGTCGCTGTCGTCGCAGTCGTTCGCGACATCGACGAGGCCGGTGGGCGGCTCGCAGGTGTCGATGCCCGTGCCGCTGTCGCCGAAGCCGTCGCCGTCCACGTCGGCGTACCAGGTCGTCGTGCCCGTCACGTCCGGATCGAAGTCGTCCGAGAGCGTGTCGCAGTCGTTGTCGATGCCGTCGCAGAGCTCGGCGGCCGAGGGGTAGGTGTCCGCGTCGTCGTCGTCGCAGTCGTCGGCGACGAGAAAGCCGTCGCCATCGACGTCGTCGTCCGGGGTGCCGGCGTCGCAGTCGTTGTCGATGCCGTCGTAGGCGACCTCCGGCACGCCAGGGGAGACCGTCGGGTCTGCGTCGTCGCAGTCGCCGTCGGTGGGCGCGAAGCCGTCGTCGTCGCGGTCCTGGTTGGGGCAGAGGCCGTTGGCGCCGCCCGGCGTGCCCGCCTCGCGGATGGTGGACTGGCTCGCCGGGGTGGCGCACCAGTGGTCCCCGCCGTCGTTGGAGCCGGGGTTGAGCAGCAGGCCGTCCAGCGCCATCGAGGCGCCCGCGACGTCGGGCCACTCCACGCCGTCGTCCCAGTCGATGCGGTCCAGCTCGAGGCCGTCGATGACGAGGGCGAGGCTGTCGGACTCATTGCCGAGGCGGATGGCGCTGCCCCACGCGTACTGCACGGGCACGCCGCCGTTCACGGAGGGGTCGTCCGAGGCGCCGAACACGAAGTACGCCCCCGGCTCCAGCACAAGGGGGACGCCCCCGCCCACCTGGTAGGTGTCGGCGCCCGAGTCCACCGTCAGGCCGCGCAGGTCCACCGCGACCTCGCCGGCGTTGTAGATCTCGAACCACTCGCCCACCGGGTCTGCCACGAGGCGCGGGTTGTTCATCACCTCGGTGAGCACGAGGCTCACGCCATCCCACAGCTCTTCGTCGGGGATGCCGTCGCAGTCGTTGTCCACGCCATCGCCCGCGACCTCTGCGGCCCCGGGCGAGACCGACCCGTCGGTGTCGTCACAGTCGAGCTGCGCGGCGTAGGCGCAGGCGGAGTAGCCGTCGCCGTCGCCATCCCAGCCCTCGTCGACCACGCCATCGCCGTCGTTGTCCAGGCCGTCACACTCCTCGGCGTCCAGGCAGTCGGCGGTGCCATCGGCGTCCGCGTCGGTGAAGCCGTTGTCCACCACGCCGTCGCCGTCGTTGTCCAGGCCGTCGCACTCCTCGGCGTCCGTGCAGTCGGCGATGCCGTCCCCGTCGCCGTCCGGATGCCCCTCGTCCACCGCGCCGTTGCAGTTGTTGTCGGCGCCGTCGCAGGCCTCCACGGCGCCGGGGTACACCGCCGCGGCCGCGTCGTCGCAATCCCCCGCCTCGACCGCCCAGCCATCGCCGTCGTCGTCCGTCGGGAGCGAGCCCGAGCCGCCCCCGCCATCGTCCGGGGCGGCCCCCGTGTCGTCCCCGCCACCGCCGCCCGGCCCGTCCTTGTCACCGCATCCGGTGAGGGAGAGTACGCCGAGAGAAACGAGCGCGAGCAGTCGGACCATGGGGGCCGTCCTCCATCTGCCCCCACCATAACCTTTAGCTGACAACCGCCGCGCACGCGCGCTCAGCGCGCCGGCGCCTCGACAAGCACGCCGCGCTCGATCAACGCGAGCAGAAGCCCATCATCCACCGCATGACCGGCGAGGGCGAGGGCCGCGCGGGCGTCGGCCGTGGGCCGCCCATCGCAGACCGTGGAGATCGCGTCGACCAGCGGGCCGGGAAGCTCCAGGCCATCGTGCGGACTGTAGCCAAAGACGACGTCAGACGGGCCGAAAGAACGCCGACGGACATCGCCCGTGGTGATGCGCTCCGGCAGCGAGACGCCCCGCGACGCCGCCGCCGCACGCAGCTGCACCGCCCGATGGGCCCCCAAGGGGCCGGCCGCCGCGAGCAACGCCGCGGGACCCAGGCGGTCTGCTTCGTCGGCGCAGGCCCGGAAATAGCCCTCTTTGTCGTCCGCCCAGCGGCCCCACACGTCCGGACGCTCCGCAGGACGAACCCCCGGCACCGGGAACAGCGCCTCGGCCGCCGCGGGGTCCAGCAGGCGCAGGGCCACGGTGCGGGCGGCCGTCTCTTCGAGGAGATGCAAGAACGCGAAGGCGGCGCGCCAGAAGCGGTGCCCGCCCAGGCCGTCGGCCGGCCGGCAGAACCACGTGGCGCACGCCGCGGGGCGCGTGTCGTGGATGCCACAGGTCAGATCCGCCTGCTGGTGCGGGCACCGAGGCGCGCGTGCGCGGGCATAGCCGGTGAGCGGGTCGCGAAAGGCGGCCGGCAAGCCGGGCGGCGGCTCGACGCCGAGCGGCGTGCACGCGCGCGGGTCCGAGATGCGGGCGCGCAGGCTCTCCACCGCCGGGCCCGCCGGGTCCCGAAGGGCGGCGCCCACCAGCACATTGGGGATGGCGGGGATGGTCGTGCAGCAGCGGGCGTCCGCGGGGAACGCGAACACGGTGTCCTCGGAGGGCGCGCCCACCATCGGGCAGGCGCCGCAGCCGGAGCGGGGCTCAGGGCCGGGGAGGGAGTCGAGGACGGACGACAGCCACGAAGCGTGGAGAGCAGGCAGGGTCACGGGGCGGGGCTCCGGGCCAGGGCGCCGGGCGGGACCAGCGCACCCATGGACTCAAGGGCGGAACGAACCTCGGGAAGCCAGGCTTCATAGCCCTGGTCCGAGAGATTGGCGTGGACTTCGCAGCCAGGGATGAGGTAGCGCCACACCCCGCGCGGCACCCGCCGGTGGGCGAAGGCGGCGGCGACGCGCCGCGGAGACAGCGGGGCGACGGTGCGCAGGTCGTGCACGTCCAACGCGAGCTTCAGCGGCGGCGGCACCGTGCCGGCGGGGCCGAGCATCAGCACCATGAAGCCGGGCGCGCTGCGGAAGGAGCGCAGGGCGGCATCCGCTGCGGCAGCGACGCGGAACGGGCATTGGCCGACTTCTTCTCGGCGCGGCGCCTCCACGGAGGGCCACCACTCGGGCGCCGTGAGCCGCAGCTCGGGCGTCTCGATGGCGCGCTGCGGACCATAGTAGAGCGGCACCAGCCCGAAGGGCGCAGCGAGCACCGCCAGCTCGGTGAAGTCGACGTCGCAGGTGAGGTCCCGCGCGCCCGGCTCGGTGTACGGAGACTCCATCTGGGCGCCCACCTGGGCGGGGCCGTAGACCCGCAGGTGCGGCGAGCGCGAGCGCGGATCGAGGAGGTGGCGCGTGGTGCCGCCGTAGTCGATGAGGATGGCCCCGCCGCAGCGCCCGGGCCCGCCGCCGATGAGGGCGCCGAGGCCCTGCACAAAGTCCGGCACCGCCGGGTTGAGGTGAAGCGCACAGGGCGTGGCGCCGGCTGCGACGAGGTCGTCGAGCAAGGGCCGCACCCGCGCCTCCCACTCCGCCACGCCTGCCGGGACCGGGCCGAGGCGCCCGCCCTCCCACCAGCCGGCCGAGAGCGGGAGGTCCAGCTCGAAGAAGGCGAGGCCCTCGCCGCGCGCGACGGCGCCCCACAGGGCATCCTCGGTGAGCGTGCCCGCGGGCACCGCGCCCTCCTCGACCTCCACCGCCGCGCCCGCCGGGAGCGCGCCAACATGCACCCGCGCGAGGGTGCCATCGGGCCGCAAGCGCACCCGCTCGACGGCGAAGGCGTCCACCAGCTCGTTGGCGACGACCACACCGTGAAAGTCGCCCTCCCAGCGCACATCCCGCGCGTCGACGGCGCGCACCTCCGCCCAGCCGGCGGCGATCCAGTCCTTCAGACGCTCGGCCTGACGCGTGCGCAAGGCCGCGCTTCGCTCGCCGATGACCACCCGAACCCGCCCCGCGATGCCGGCCCAGGACGGGTCGCCCGCGCGAGAGGCGATCCAACCGAGCATGGAGGCCGCGAGGTCCCCGTCGCCGGCGCCCAGCTCCAGCACGGTGAGCGGCCCCTCGGCAGGGAGGTGCCCGGCGTCGAGCATGGCCCGCAGGAGGGCGCGCACGCGCTCCGCCACCATGATGCCGAAGTGGGGCGCGAAGTGGGTGGGGAACGTCCAAAAGTCGCCGGCGAACCCGAACTGAACCCGACCAGACGCGTAGTACCCCGTCTCCGGGTGGTGAAGGCAACGCTCCATGAACCCGCAGAAACTCGGCACGCCGGCCAAAGCGGCGGCGTCGGCGACGGGGAGCATGGCGGGCACAGGAGCGGGCAAGGCGACCTCGGGGACCGCGGGGCGTATCCCCGCGACCCGGTGCCCGCCCCCATCGACTGTGACGGTCCCGTGCCCTTCGGCGCGAACGGCTCAGCGCGCGGCGGCGGGCTCTCCGCGACCCTCCGCCTGCCAAGCGGCGATCTCCGCGGCGTGGTCTTCGAGCACACAGCGAGCCGTCATCTTGGCGGACATCATCACCGAGGGCGTGCCGGCCCCGGGCTGCGCGCTGGCCCCGACGAGGTACAGCCCCGCGATGTCCTCGGAGCGGTTGTGCGGCCGGAAGAAGGCCGACTGCGTGAGGCGCGGCTCCACCCCGAACGCATTGCCCAAGTAGGACTGGAGGTCCTTTTCGAAGTAGTCCGGGGTGATCCAGGACAAATGCGTGAGATTTGCGGAAAGCTCGGGGATGTAGCCGCGCTCCTCGAGGAACGCGAGCACCTTGCGCACCAGCGGCTCCCCGGCCTTGGACCAATCGATGCCGCTGCCGTTGTGGGGGACCGGGATGAGCGTGTAGGCCGCGTGGTGCCCCGGGGGCGCGAGCGAGGGCTCGGTCAGCGTCGGGATGTGGAGGTACTGGCTGAAGTCCTCGGCCAGCACCTTGTTCTCGAAGATGTCCGTCAGCAGACCCTCGTAGCGCGGCCCCAGGATGATGTTGTGGTGGCGAAGGTCCATCGGGCGAGACGGCGCCTTGAACCCGAAGTACACGACGACCAGCGACATGCTGTAGCGCGCGGCCTTGACGCGCCAGTCGGGCTGCCAGGTGCGGTGGCGGGCGGGGACCATCTTGAGGTAGGTGGTCGCGTAATCGGCGTTGGAGACGACGATGTCGGCCG
>JBEIVK010000726.1:0-2392 GCA_040373935.1 Alphaproteobacteria bacterium | reverse complement strand
GCGGCCGCCGCCGGCGCCGCCGCCCTCGAAGCGGCCGGCGAAGCCCTGTTGCGCTCGCCCCTCGTCGAGTACGCCCACATCGAGACCCTCGGCCTGCGCCCGCCCGGGGACCTCGCGCCGCCCACCCCCGACTGGTCCAGCCTCCAGGGCTACCTCGACGCAGACCCCGGCATCGACGCCCGCGCCGCCTGGGCCCTCGGCCTCGACGGCGCGCCGGTGCGCGTCTCCGACTGCGAGTACGGCTGGGAGACGTGGCACGAAGACCTGCTGGACCGCGCGGTCGTGCCCGAGCCCGGGCAGACCATCCCGTCCTGGGTCGCCGAGTATGGCTGGGACGACCACGGGACCGCCGTGCTCGGCCAGGTCGGCGGCACCGACAGCGGCTACGGCGTTACGGGCATCGTGCCGGCCGCTCCCCTGCATGTCTACCCGGAGTGGAGCGACGAAGAGGGCGGCCGGCGCGCCGCCGCCATCGCCGCCGCCCTGGCCGACAGCGCCGCCGGCGACATCGTCCTCCTCGAGATGCAGGGCGGCGGTCGCCCGGGCGGGTCCTATGGCCCCGCCGAGCTGGACCCGAACGTCTGGGTTGTCGTCGAGGCCGGCGTCGCCGCCGGCGTCGTCGTCGTCGGGGCCGCCGGCAACGGCGGGGAAGACCTCGACGCCCCCTGGTACCAGGAGAACTACCTTTCGCGCGGCCACAGCGGCGCCATCCTCGTCGGCGCCGGCTCGCCGGACACCCGGCATGATGCGCTGTACTTCAGCACTTTTGGCTCCCGCGTGGACCTCCAGGGCTGGGGCGAGGCCGTCTTCACCCTGGGCTACGGGGACCACGCGGTCCTCGGCGGAGATCCCGCCCAAACCTACACCGCCGCCTTCGGGGGCACCTCGGGCGCCAGCCCCATCGTCACCGGCGCGGCCGCCGCCGTCCAGCACTTCGCCATCGCCAACCTCGGCGGCCCCCTCTCTCCGGCCGACCTGCGCGATCTCCTCGTCGAGACCGGCATCCCGCAGGGCAGCGGCGGCAACGTCGGCCCGCTGCCCGATCTCGCGGCCGCCTTCGCCCGCTACGACGGCGACGGCGACGGCCAGCTTGGCGCCGATTACGGCGGGCCGGACTGCGACGACACGGATCCGGCGACCTACGCCGGCGCCCCCGACGCCTGGTACGACGGCCTGGACTCGGACTGCGCCGGCAACGACGACGACGACGCCGACGCCGACGGCGCGCCCCAGGCCGACGACTGCGACGACACGGACCCGGCGGTGCAGGCGTGCCCGGATGGCGGCGGCGATGGCCTCGGCGGCGGGGATGGCCTCGGCGGCGACAAGGGAGGGGAGATCGGCACCTGCAGCCACGGGCCGGGCGGCGCCGTGGGTGGCGTGCTGGCGGGGCTGGCGGCCCTGGTGGCCTTGGGGCGGCGGCGCAGCGGCGGGTGAGGCGCGGCGGCGCCGTCAGAGCCACCCCATCGCCATCGCCCCGCCCACCGCCGCCGCGGCCACGAGGCGCCAGGCGGCGAAGATCCGCAGGCCCCGGCGCTGCAGCCACGCCACCATGCCGCGGACGGCGACCCACGCGGACAGCCAGGCGGACCCGGCGCCCACCAGCAGCGGGCCGGGCCCGTAGGCGGCCCACATGGCGGCGCCGGCGTCGAGGGACTTGTAGGCGGTGGCGGCGCCCAGGGTGAGCACGCCGAGCAGGAACGAGAACTCGACGGCGGCGGGCAGCGACAGGCCGACGAGCACCCCGCCCATGAGCGTGGCGAGGCTGCGGCTGACCCCCGGCCAGAGGGCGGCGCACTGCGCGAGGCCGATGAAGACGGCCATGCGCGGCGTGAGGGCTTCGAGGCCGAGGGTGCCGCGGCGGGCCCGGCCGTCGAACGCGAGCATGACGAGCGCGCCCGCGGCCCAGGCGGCGACCACCGGGGCGAGGCCGAACAAGCGGGCCTCGATCCAGTCGTCGAACAGCAGGCCGGCGACCGCCGCGGGGGCGAAGGCGGCGGCGAGGGCGAGGCCGAGCCGGCGGCCCGCGTCGTCCCGACCGAGCAGGCCGCGGGCCACGCCGACCGCGCGCTGGCGGTACACCGAGAGGACGGCGAGGATGGCCCCGGCCTGGATGGCGATGGCGAAGGCGTTGGCCTCGGCGCTGGCCGGAATGCCCAGCAGGCGCTGGGTCACGATGAGGTGCCCGGTGGAGGACACCGGCAGGTATTCGGTCAGCCCCTCGACGAGGCCCAACAGCAAGGCGTCGAGCAGATCCACGCGCGCTCCCGCGCCGCCTGCGGGCGGCCCGCCGTCTTAGCGCGTCGGCGGCGCAGGCGGGGCGCCCAGCAGCGCCGCCCAGCCATCGGGCGTGTCGGCGTCGGTGAGGGCGCGGGGGTCCGCCCCGGCCGCG
>JBEIVK010000249.1:0-5777 GCA_040373935.1 Alphaproteobacteria bacterium | reverse complement strand
GACCCGCCCGCGGCATCGGCGAGGGGCTCTTCGGCGCCGGCGCCCGTCCACACGAAGGCTGCGCCCCGCGCGGCGACCAGGGCCGCCGCCGCACCGCCGCGCTCGTCCACGGCGAGCAGGCGCACGCCCGCCAGCCCCGGCTGGAACACGGCCCCCACCGCGCCGTCGGGCAGGGCCCGCCGCAGCACGCGGCCGCCGCCCGCGTGGTGGAGGTCTGCCGGGTCCGCGCCGATCTCCACGGTGTCAAAAGCACCACGCAGCGCGGCCGTGTGGGTGAACACCAAGTCCGGCGCGCAGCCAGACAGCCCCACGCCCACCAGCAGCGCGGCCGGGCGGGTGAGCCGGCGCTCACGGCGTGAGCAGGACATACACCGCCCCCGCGTCCGTGCCGCCGGCGTCGCCGAGGGGCGCGCCGAAGAGGAGGTCTGCCAAGCCGTTGCCATCGAGGTCCCCCCCGCCGTCCAGGCTGGCGGCCGCCTGGTCGTTCAGGGAGACGCCGGTGAAGATGACGTCGGCGGTGCCGAGGTCGATGCCGGGGCCGCGGCCCAGCGTGCCGGAGAGCAGCAGGTAGCCCGAACCGGTGGAGGAGCCGGCGTTGTCGTTGAGCGGGGCGCCGACGAGCAGATCGGCGAGGCCGTCGCGGTCCACGTCCCCCGCGCCGGCCAAGGACAGAGAGGCGCGGTCCCCGCTGCGCTCGCCGATGAAGCTGCGGGAGGCGCGGCTGAGGTCCAGCACGCCGCCGCTCGGGCGATCGGCGGAGAACACGAGGTAGGCGCGCCCGGCCTCCGACCCGCCGGCGTCCTCGCCCCACGCGCCGATCAGGAGGTCGGCCCGGGCGTCGCCGTCCACGTCGCCCGGGATGGCGACGGTGAAGCCCGCGTAATCCCCGGGATCTTCGCCGAGGTAGCGATCCGACGCGTTCAGCAGGCTGGCGCCATGGGCGGGCAGCGCGCTCGACAGCACCAGAAAGGCCGCGCCCGCATCTGTGCCGCCGAGGTCGTTGCCCCACGCGCCGACGAGGAGGTCGTCCAGGCCGTCGCCGTCCACGTCTCCCGCCCCGGCGACGCTGCGCCCGGCGTTGTCGCCCACCGCGGTGCCCGTCCAGGCGAGGCTGGCGTCGGCCAGCGAGAAGAGGCCGTCCGTGCGGTCCCCGCCGAGCAGGAGATAGGCCTTGCCCGCCGCGCCCGCCGCGTCGTCGTTGCCCGGCGCGCCGACGAAGACCTCGGCGAGGCCGTCGCCGTCCACGTCGCCCACGCCGGCGAGGCCGGTGCCGGCGGCATCGGAGAGGGCCTCGCCCGTCCAGCGGGTCTCGGCGTCCACGAGGTAGGTGTCGCTGCCCGTCGACAAGCCGAAGGCGAGCAGCAGGTAGACGGTGCCCGCGTCGTTGCCGTCGCTGTCCGCCGCGGGCGCGCCGACGGTGAGGTCCATCAAGCCGTCGCCGTCGAGGTCTCCCGCGCCGTCGAGGCTGCGGGCCGCGCCATCCGAGGCGGCCTCGCCGAAGAAGCGCATCGCGGCCGTGCTGAGATCCAGCGCGCCGCTGGAGCCCGCGAGATCCGCGCCAGGCACCAGGTAGGCCATGCCGGTGCGCGCGCTCAGGCGGGCGCCCTCCGGCGCGCCGACGAGCACATCGGGCAGGCCGTCGCCGTCCACGTCGCCCACGCCGGCGACCGTCTGGCCCGCCTTGTCCCCCGGGTCTTCGCCCACGGGCAGATCATCCGCGATGGACAGGCTGACCGTCGTGGTGGACCATCCGGCGAAGCCCCGCACCGTCGTCGCGCTGTCGCTGGCGGCCGGGCCCGTGTCCGTCCCGTCGAAGGCCGTCACCGCGCAGGACCACGTCTCGCCCGCGCCCACGCTGGCCCGCGGGATGGTGTCCCCCGGGTGCGTGGTGGTGGCGGTGGGCCCAGCCCAGGGCGCGCCTCCCAGCGTCCACGTGACCGTGTACACGAGCGTGTCGGCGTCGAGATCCGTCGCTGCCGTGACGGCGCAGCGGATGTCGTCCTGGGAAGAGCGCGGCGTGGCCGGGCGGATCGTCACGCCGGGGGCGCCCGGCGCCGTATTGCCGACGGTGACGCCCGCGGCGGTGAAGGGGGCGCTCGTGTCCGTGCCGTCCGAGGCGGTGACGCGGGCGCTCACGAGATCTCCCTTCTCGAACCACACGCCGCCGTCGAGGGTGGGGCCGGACTCGCCGGTGCCGACGCCGTTCACCGTCCACTCCCACGCGAGCGACACGGCGTCGCCGTCTGGGTCTGTGCCGCTCGCGGCGACCGCGAGGGTGCCGTCGGTGCGCACGGCGCTGGGGCTGATCGTGGCGGAAGTGACAGTGGGCGCGCCGTTCCCGATGGTGACCGACGCGCTGGCCTCGGGCCCGTAGACGCGGCCGTCGAAGGCGCGCACGCGCACCGACCACCGCTCGTTCTTCGCCGTCTCGCTGGCCGGCACCGGGGCGGCCGCCGACCACGCGGCCACACCGTCCCGCTCCCAGACGATGTCGTAGGTGAGCGGGTCCCCGTCCGGATCCACCGCCGCGGTGGTGAAGACGAGCGTCAGGTCGTCCCCCGAGCCCGGGGCGGCCGGGTCAATGGCGACCACCGGCGCGTCGGGCGGGCCGTTGACCTCGACCAGCACGCTGGTCTCGGCCTCCATGCCGTCCGTGTCGCGCACGCGGGCCGTGACGACGTGCACCCCGAGGGAGAGCGGCGCCCAGTCCACCGCCACCGTGCCGTCGGGCGCGGGGGCCGCCGTGTCGAAGACGCCGTCCAGGTCGCTCTCCCAGGTGACCGACAGCAGCTCCGGGACGTCGTCCGCGTCGGCCACCCGCGCCCGGAAGGCGAAGGGCGCGCCGGCGTCCTGCTCCAGCCCGCCCGCCGGCCCGTCGAGCGTGATCTCCGGCGGCAGGCCGACCGTCACCGCGACGGCGTCCGTGCACGCCGCGGCGCGCTCGTCGGTCACCGTGAGGGTGAGGACGTGATCTCCGCGGGACAAGGACAGCGTCGTGAAGGCGATGCCGCCGTCCGCGGCGGGGGCGCCGGCGTCGAGCAGGCCGTCCAGGCTCGAGTGGAGCGTGTAGCCCAGCCCGTCCACCGGTTCGTCGGCGTCGTCGGACCCGGCGGCGAGGAGCACGGCGTCGCCGAGCGTGAAGATCGCGCCGTCGAGGGGGCTCTGAAGCGTGCAGGCGGGGGCGGTGTTGGCGGGCCCGACCGTGATGGTGCTGCTGTCCACCGCCGACTTCCCGTAGGCGTCCTCCACGCGCACCGTCACCAGGTGCGGGCCCTCGGGGAGCAGGGCGCTGCCGACCACGCGCCCCGCGTCGTCTGGGCCCACGCCGAGGTCGATCGGGCCCGCGGCGTCGCTCTCCCAGGCCACCCGCAAGTCTGCCGCGGGCGTCTCCGCGTCCGCCACGGTTGCGTCGAACGCGATGGGCGCATCGGCGTAGTAGCGGGACGCCCCCCGCGGCGCGTGCAGCGTCACCGTGGGGGCCTCGGTGGGGGACACCACGAGCGGCAAGCTGGCGACGCCGCTTTTCCCGCCGGGATCCGTCGCTTCGAGGATGAGCTCCTCGTCGCCCACCGCGAGCGACAGCGTGCAGGCCGTCCCACCGTCGGGCCCGGCCGCATCCGGGCCGCAGACCACCGCGCCGTTCAGACGCCAACGGGCCACCAGCGTCTCCGCGTCGTCGTCCGGGTCCGAGATGCGGCCCTCGAAGGCGATCGTTGCGCCTTCCGGCACATCGAGCGCCGCGTCCCCCGCCCGGTGCGACGTGATCTCCGCGAAGGGCGTCGCGTTGAACTTCGTGAGACCGTAGTCCTTGCAACCGGCGAGGGCGAGCAGACAAGCGGCGCGGGCCGGGCGCATGGGTTCTCCGGGCGAGGACCGCATGGTAGCAGGCGCCGGGGGCCCGCCGCGCAGGATAGGGCACCGAGGCCGTCCTGGAGCCACCATGTCGCGCCCTGTGGGCCGGATCGTCGCCGGCGCGCTCGCCCCGCATCCGCCGCACCTCGTCTACGCCGAAAACCCGCCGCAAAACGAGCCCCGCGCCGAGGGCGGCTGGGATGTCCTGCGCTGGGGCTACGCACGCCTCCGCGAGGACATCGCGCGCCACGACATCGACTGCATCGTCGTGCACAGCCCGCACTGGAAGACGACGCAGGGCACGCATGTCCTCGCGGCGCCGTCCTTCCGGTCGCTCTCGGTGGACCCGATCTTCCCCAACCTCTTCCGCTACCACTACGACCTTCGGGTGGATGTGCCCCTGGCGAACGCCATCGTGGCCGAGGGGCGGGCCGCCGGCCTCTGCCTCCAGGAGATGGCAAACCCGGACTTCCGCGTGGACTACGGCACCATCGTCGCCTGCCACCTGCTGCGCCCGGCCTGGGACTTGCCCATCGTCGTGCTGTCGAGCACCCGCACCTACCACGACCGCGGAAACGACGCCGGCGAAGCCGAGATGCTGCGGCTCGGCGCGGCGGCGCGGCGGGCGGTGGAGGGCCTGGGGCGCCGCGCGCTGTTCGTGGCCAGCAACTCCCTGTCGCACCGCCACTTCACCGAAGAGCCGGCCGTGCCCGAGGACATGTCCCGCGAGCGCATCTACCACCACGGGCAATACCTCTGGGACATGCACATGATCGACCTCCTGCGCAGCGGGCAGTGCCGCCGCGCGGTGGACGAGATGCCGGACTTCATCGAGCAAGCCACGAGCGAGTGCAAGGAGGGCAGCCTCACCTTCCTGCTCGGCGCGCTCGGCATCCCCGACTACCCGGCCGAGGTCTACGCCTACGGCACGGTCATCGGCACGGGCAACGCGGTCATCGGCTGGTTCCCGCCGGTTCGGAGCGCAGAATGAGCGGCGTCGTCGGTGCCTTGATCGTCCCGGGCTTCCCGCATCCCCTGCTCGCGCCGGAGGCGGGGCCCGGGCCGGCCGCTCTCGCGCGGGGCTTCGCGGCGGCCCGCGCCCGCGTCGCCGCCTGGGCCCCCGACGTGCTGGTGCTCTACAGCACGGGTTGGCCCTCCGTCATCGGCCACCAGGTCCAGGCCCGCGCCGAGGCCACCTGGACGCTGGTCGACCCGGAGTTCCACGCGCTCGGCAGCATCCCGTACACCCTGCGCTTCGACGCCCCGCTCGCCACCGCCTGGGCCGCCGCCGCCCGCCGCCGCGGCCTCCAGGCCCGCACGGTCGACTACGCCGGCTTCCCCATCGACACCGGCACCGTCGTCGCCCTCCGCTTGCTGGACCCGGACGGCCGCATCCCCGCGGTCGTCGTCTCCTGCAACATGTACGCGGATCGCGCCGAGACGGTCGTGCTCGCCAAGGCCGCCGCCGACGCCCTGCGCGCCGCGGGCAAGCGCGCCGTCGCCGTCGCCGTCACCTCGTTCACCAGCCGCCTGCACCCCGAGCCCGTTCCCCTCCCCGAAGACCGCCCGGCCTCCGCCCGCGAAGACGCCTGGACGGGCAAGCTGCTGGAGCTGCTCGCCGAGGGCCGGCTCGAAGACGTGAGCCAGCTCGCCCGCACCTTCGCCGCCGAGTGCGCGGCGGACAGCAAGCTCAAGGCCATCTGGTGGCTCGCGGCGCTCTCGGGCGCGCACAACCGCTACCAAGGCGCCGTTTTGGCCCGCGCGCCCATCCAGGGCGCCTGCACCGCCGTCGTCGCCCTCGAGCCGGCCACCCGCGCGGCCGGCGGGCACGAGTTCGACGAGGAGGACGTCGACACCTTCCACGGGGACCGCTCGGTGCTCGGCGGGGGGGCCGGCGCCGCTGGGTCTTCTTCAGGGAAGGACGG
>JBEIVK010000213.1:0-6298 GCA_040373935.1 Alphaproteobacteria bacterium | reverse complement strand
GGCGATGCCGCGGGTCTCCCGCGCGCAGGCCCGCCCGGAGCGCCGCCGCTTGCCCGAGCACCGCCGGGTCCCCGGCGTTGCGAGCGGCGAGGGCCTGCAGGTAGGCGTCTTGCCAGTCGGGGGCCTCGGCGTGCCGCGCGATGCCCTCAGGCGGCCGGCAGGGCAGGCCCGAAGGCGGCTTCCAGCAGGCGATGCCGCGGGTCTCCCGCGCGCAGGCCCGCCCGGAGCGCCGCCGCTTGCCCGAGCACCGCCGGGTCCCCGGCGTTGCGGGCGGCGAGGGCCTGCAGGTAGGCGTCTTGCCAGTCGGGGGCCTCGGCGTGCCGCGCGATCTCTCCCAGCAGGGTGGCCGCGCGGTCGGGCTCGGCGCGATCTTCCAGGTAGACCCGCGCGAGCATGCGCGCCGCCTCGACGTCATAGGGCTGGCTGCCGCACTTGCCGGGGCTGCCGCAGGCGCACGCGAGGTCCGCCTCCAAGGCCGCGACCGCGCCCCCGCGATCTCCCGTGCGCAAGCGCACCCGGGCGAGCAGCTTGTAGAGGCCCTGGTCTTTGGGCGCCTGCTGAAGCAGGGCCACCGCGGCCTTTTCGGCCTCGGCGAAGGCACCGGAGGCCTCCAGCAGCGACGCCCGCGTGCCGTCCACGTCGAGCGGGCCGCGGTGGGCGTCCAGAACGCCGAGGGCATCGGGCACGCGCCCCGCCTCGGCCAGCAGCCGCGCCAGGGTGACAGCGGTGTGCGCCGGGCCGATGCGCTGGTGGCCCACGGCGTCTCCGAAGGCCTGCAGGTCGCCGATGGCAAGGCCGCCCTGGCCCAGCAGGAGCGCCACGCGCGCGCGCTCGGCCCGCACGGCCGGCTCGGCCTCGATGAAGGCGCCGTAGCCGGTGAGCGCGGCCTCGAGCTGGCCGTCTTCGGCGAGGACCATGGCGGCGGCGAAGTCGGGCCCGAGGGCGGCGAGCCGGGCGCGCAGCGCCTCTGGCCAGGCCTCCAACAGCACCGCGACGCGCAGGCGCGGGTCGTCCGGCGGGAGGGACCACAGCGGGTCGTCGCCCTCGGTCTGCGCGGCGGCCGCCGCCGCGGCGGCGCGGGCGTCCTTCTCGGCCTGGACGCGGACCTCGCGGGCGGCCCGACGCACGGCGTGAAAATCGGAGTCCGTCGCGCCGAACTGCCGGGCGAGGTCCAAGGACTCCTGGGCCCCTCGGCCATCTCCGCTGCGCAAGCGGGCCTCGGCTTCGGCCAGGTTGAGCACCACGAGGCCCCGGGCGGCGGCCTCCCGCAGCGGCGCGGCCTCGGCGACCTCCAGGCCGTCCAGCTCTTCCCAGGCCTCGAACCAAGCCTTGCGAGCGATCGCCTTCTCGGCTTTGCGGAGGCGGGAGGCGGGGTCGGTGCCGAAGAGGCGGGCCCAGAAGCTCATTCGGTCTCCAGATCGGCGGCCGCGGGGGCGGCAGGGCGCGGCGCCGGCGGGCGCGGCGCGACAAAGCGGCGGTGCTCTTCGAGGAAGGCGAGGGTGCGGGGCTCCACGCGATCTGTGTAGACCACGCCGTCCAGGTGATCGCACTCGTGCTGGGCCACCACGGCCGGGAAGCCGCGCAGCTCCAGCGTGAAGGGCTCGCCGGCGGCGTCGAGGCCCTCCACGCGCAGGTGGAGGTGGCGGCGGACGCTGCCGCGCAGGCCAGGCACGGAGAGGCAGCCCTCCGGGCCCACGGCGGTCTCGTCGGAGAGCGGCGTGAGGACCGGGTTGACCCAGGTGAGGAAGGGCTGGCCCGGCAACAGCTGCAGAACGACCACCCGGAGGCTCTCGTGGATCTGCGGGGCGGCGAGGCCGGCCCCCTCGACCTCGTGCACGGTGTCGTGCAAGTCCCGGATGAGCGCCTGAATGGCAGGCCCGGCGATGTCGGCCGGGGGGACCGGCGCCGCGACCTGGCGCAGGACCGGGTGACCGAGGCGGGCGATGTGACGAACGGCCATGCGACACCAGGGGAGACGGCCGCCGCGCTTGCACGGCGGCCCGGAAACCGCTAGACCGCTAACCCAGTCCCCGCCCGTCCCCCGGCGCGGCCGGAGCATCCATGGCCGATCCCAAGAACATCTGGCACGACAACGTCCGCGGCGAGTCCGTCATCACCGGCAAGCGCGTCTCCTTCTTCGTGGACAAGGAGTGCATCCTGTGCTCGGTCTGCTCGGACGCGGCGCCCTCCAACTTCCGCATGTCGGACGACGAAGATCACGACGTCGTCTACAAGCAGCCGGAGTCCGCCGAGGAGCTCGCGCAGTGCTACGAGGCGATGGAAAACTGCCCGGTCGAGGCGATCGGGGACCAGGGGCCCGCCAAGTAGCCGGCCCCCGGCCGCGCCGGGAGTGCCGTCCAGGCCGCCATGTCCGCCGACTTGCCTCGTCCCGTGCGTTCGCCCGCCGTTTTCGCGGGCTCTGAGCACTATGCCGCCGCGGGGCATGCCCCGGTGCTCACCATCGGCAACTTCGATGGCGTGCACCGCGGCCACCAGCACCTCCTCGGCGCCGTGGTCGCGCGGGCGCGGGCGCTCGGCGCGCCGGCGGCGGTGTACACCTTCGACCCTCCGCCGCGCACGCTGCTCGCGCCGTCGCAGGTCCCGCCGCGCATCATGGCCTGGGACGACCGCGTGCGTCTCCTCGGCGAGCTTGGCGTCGCGCACATCGTGGTCGAGCGCTTCACCCGCGCGTTCGCGCAGCACACGGCCGAGTGGTTCGTGGACGAGGTGCTGGGCCGGCGGCTGCGGCCAGTGGCGATGGTGGTGGGGCACGACTTCCGCTTCGGGAGGGCGCGCGCCGGGGACGCCGCGCTGGTGCGGCGCCGCTTGCCCGCCGTGCCGGTCGAGCCGGTGGACGCCCTGCTGCTCGGCGGCGCGGTGGTGAGCAGCTCCGCGGTGCGGGCCGCCGTGGCGGCCGGCGATCTGCCCCACGCGACGGCCCTGCTGGGGCGCTTCCACGCCGTGCGCGGCACCGTGGTCGCCGGCCACCAGCGCGGCCGCAAGCTGGGCTTCCCCACCGCGAATGTGGACACCGACGCCCCGCTGTTGCCGCCGCCGGGCGTGTACGCGGTCTGGGCGCGGGTGGATGGGGGGGCGCTCCGTCCGGCCGTGGCCAACCTGGGCGTGCGCCCCACCTTCGGCACCCTGGGCGGGTTCTCGGTCGAGGTCCACCTGCTCGACTTCTCCGGCGACCTGTACGGCCACGCCCTCGACGTGTGCTTCGTGGCGCGCCTCCGGGAAGAGCGCCGTTTCGCTGATTTGGACGCGCTGGCCGAGCAGATCCGCGCCGACGTGCGCGCCGCGCGGGCCGCGCTGGCCCCGGCCGCCGGGTGAGCGCGCCCACGGGGCAGACAGCCGTCTACGCGGTGCTGGGCCACCCGGTCGGGCGCAGCGCCTCGCCGGCCCTGATGAACGCGGTGTTCGACGCCTGGGGCCTGGACGCGGTGTACGTCGCCCTGCCCGTCGCGCCGGAGGCCGCGCCAGGGGCAGGCGCGGCCCTCCGCACGCTGGGCCTCGCCGGGGCCAACCTCACCGTGCCGCTGAAGGAGGCGGTGCTGCCCACCCTCGACGCGCTCGGCCCGTCGGCCCGCGCCGCGGGGGCGGCGAACTGCGTCGTGCGGGAGGGCGGGCGGCTCATCGGCCACAACACCGACGGGGACGGCCTGCTCGACGCGCTGGCGGAGGACGGTCTGCCCGATGTGCGGGGCGCCGCCGCGGTGCTGCTGGGGGCGGGCGGGGCCGCGCGGGCGGTGGGCGCGGCGCTGCTCGGGGCGGGCATCGGGCGCCTCACGGTGCTCAACCGCAGCCCGGCGCGGGCGGCGGCGCTCGCGGACGGCTGGGCGGCGCGTTTTCCGCGAGCGCGGGTGGAGTCCGGCCCGCTGGTCGCGGCGGCGTTCGGCGCGGCGGCGGCCGGGGCGAGCCTCGTCGTCCACCTGACGGCCGCCGGGGGCCCGGCGGCGCTGCCCGCCCTGCCGGTTGGGGCCCTCGCGGCGGGCGCCCGCTGGGTGGACACAAACTACTGGGACCGGGACCCGCCGCTCGCGTCGGAGGTCCGCGCCGCCGGGCATCGCTTCCTCGACGGCCGCGGCATGTTCGTCGGGCAAGCGGCCCGCTCCTTGGAGCACTTCGTCGGGCGCCGCCCGCCGTTCGCGTGGCTTCGTGGCATGCTGCCCGGGTGAGCCGCATCTTGCTCGTCGAGGGCGATCCCGCCGCCCGCCTCGCCCGCCTCGCCGCCCTCGGCGGGTCTCCCGCGCTGCTCGTGCCCGAGCCCGGCGAAGACCCCGGGCGCGCCGTGCGCCGCTTGCGGCCCAGCACCGTGCTCATCGGGCTGGGAGACGGCCCCACGGCCCTGGCCCTGCGCCCGGTGCGCAGCCTCGTGAACGAGCCCGGCGCGCCCACCGTGGCCATCCTCGACGCCCGCGATGCGGTGGACGACCCGGCCGCTCTCTTGCGCGGCACCGGGGCCCGCGGCTACCTGGGCGCCCCGCCTGCAGACGCCGCGGCCCTGCGGGCCTTCTTGGAGGCGCTCGCGCGCGGCGAGACCCCCGTGCACCGGGCCGGGGGCCCCCGCGGACTGCGGGCGCTGTGGCGGCGCTGGCGCCGCGGGTGAGCCCCCGCGGCGCCCACTGCCCCTGACTTCACCCGCCCGACTTGCCCGTCTTGGCCTTGGCGCCCGCCTTGCCGGCCGCCTTGCCGGCATCGGCGCCGCCCGCGGGCGGAGGCTCGCCGGCCGCCGGGGGCGTGCCCGTGTTGCCCGGCGGGGTGCCGGGATTGCCGGGGGGCGGGGCGCCCTCCCCGCCGGGGGGCGGGGCGCCCTCCCCGCCGGGGGGCGGCGCGCCGTCCGCGCCGGCCGTGGGCGCCGGCATCGTGGCGGGGGGCGGGGCGTTCGGATCCAAGGCGAAGGGATTGGTGCCGCCGTCCTTCAGCTCGAGCTTGAGGCCGGCCATCGGCTCGCTCGCCACGGTGAGGGTGTCGAGCGTGGCGGAGGGCTCGGTCGCGTCGGGGCCGTTGCCGTTGGCGTCGATGAAGGCGTTGATGATGATCGGGCCCAGATCCTTGGGGACCTCGAGCTCCCAGGGGCCGGGCTTCTCGACCGTGAGCGCGTGGAGGATCTGGATGCCCTGCCCGCCGCCCTCCGACTTCTTGAGGACGTCGAGGCGCAGCTTGCCGGTGGCGCTGCCGGTGTAGACCACCTCGCCCGAGAGCTTGATGCCCTGGCCCGGCTCGACCTTGAGCTCGGGGCCGTTGGGACCGATGACGACGCCCTCGGGGATGGGAGGTGCGCCGCCCGCACCGCCACCCGCGGCGTTGGGATCGCCGGGCGGGCCCCCCGCGCCGGCCGCGTTGGGATCGCCGGGGGGCGGCGCGGAGCCGTCGGTGGGCGGGAGAGCGAGCGGATCATCGGGTGCGGGGCAGCCGACGAGCAGGGCGAGGGGCAGGATGAGGGCGAGGATCTTCACGGGGCCTCCGGTGCTGCATGGTCGCAAGGGAGGCCCCCGGCGTCAAGGGCAGGGGCCCGCGGCGATGGTCAAGCCTTGTCGCGCGCCGCCGGCCCCGGGGGGCGCCGGGCCTCAGAAATACAGGTGGAAACCAGCGAGAGCCTGTGCCCCGAAGCGGCGGCCCTCCGCCGGGTCCCCCCCGACCGGGAGGAGCCCCGTGCCGCGCAGCTCTGCGCCGATCGCCGCGTTCTCGCCGAGCGCCAGCTCCAGCCCGAGACCGGCGTGCGGGCCGCGGGCGATGAGGGCCTCGGCGGCGGCCGACGGGCGCACGCGCTCGCCGGTGTAGCCGACGCTGAGGTACGGGCTCAGGCGGGTCCACGGAAAGGCGAAGAGCTGGCCAGAGGCCGAGAAGGTGTTGATGGAGAGCGGGTCGGGCGTCTCCCAGTCCGACAGCGTGCGGGACCAGGACAGCTCCACGCCCAGCGGGTCCACGAGGCGGTAGCGCCCGGTGAGGCCGCCGCCGACCGTGGCGGTGCCGGCGCTCGCCGTCGCGGGGTCCACGCCGACGCGACCCGCGCCATGCAGGCCCAGGCTGAGATCACCGCGGCGGTCGATGGCGCGGCGTGGGGCCGCGACGCAGGCGGTGCTACCGTTGGGGCGCTCCTCGACGACCTGCACGGACTGGGGCCGCGCGGGCGGCGTGTAGACGAAGACGCCGCGGGTCCAGGTGTCCGGGTGCCACGCGGGGTGAGGGGCGTCGGTGCGGTGCCAGCCGGGGGCCCAGCCGGCGGGCTGGCTGGGCTTCACGATGACGCGGGTCGGGGCCGCGGCGCGGGGGCGCGGCGCGGCGGCCGCGGGGG
>JBEIVK010000526.1:0-3383 GCA_040373935.1 Alphaproteobacteria bacterium | reverse complement strand
CGCGCCGCCACCCGCGCCGCCAGCGCCGGCCGCGCCGTCACCCTCGGGGACCTGCGCGACGCGGCCGAGGAGGAGATGGACGGCCCCGGGCCGATCGATGGCCAGCTCGCCGTGCGCGGCGCGGCGGGCGAGGCCTGACGGTTCGGCGCCTGCGCCGGCGCTGCGCTCGGGTACACTCGACGCGGCGCCGCGCAGGCGTGGCCCCCCCGGAGGCGTTGTGATGACGATGAATGGCCCTGATCCCCTCGCTGATTTTCTGGCGCTCGTTTTGGCGCGGGCGCCCGGGCTCTCCGTCACGCGCGAGGGCGAGGCCGCGACGGTGTCGGCGGGGGCCGGGCCGATCGCGGTGCGGGTTCGGGACGGCGGGTTGGAGGCAACGGTCGTCCTCGCCTTGCAAGTGGAGGACCCGTTCGGCCTGATGGACGACGATGGGGGCGCGGCGGATGACGACGACGACGACGACACCGACGACGACACCGACGACGACACCGACGACGACGAAAGCGATTGGCAGGCCGAGCTGTCCGACGCCGCCGAAGAATGGCACGCGCTCGGCTTTGTGCTCGATGACGACGGGCAATGGGAGCAGGCCGAGTCGAGCACACGGTTTTATGCGTGCGCGGCGCGGTGCGAGCTGTCTCCCGACGCGGACGGCGTCAATGTTCTGCTGGACGCGCTTCAGATCGAGCAGACGCTGATCTCCTGACCCTCGGCGCGTGGCATCCCGATGGATGCCGGGGTTCGTCTCCGCTGCGTCGTGCTATCTCCCAGCCTCATCCGTTCGGAGTCCCACCATGAAAACCCTCCTCGTCCACCGCCGCGGCGTCCTCTTCGACGATGAGCACGTGGGGCCGGTCCTCGAGCTGCCAGCGCCGCCCTCCGCCGCGTCGCTTCAGCCCGATGCGGGCGGGCCGCCCTGGCGCGAGGTCGGCAACAGCATCGACGCGGTCGCGTCCGCCCTCGGCCTGAATCGCGAGCTCACGCAGTTCGGCAAGGTCGAGGAGATCATCCTGCATGGTCTGCACGATCCCACCCCCTGGGAGTCCCAGCTCCTGTCGTGGCTCTCTCGGCAGCTTGGCGTGGATGTGCCCACGGCGCCCCCCTCCGCCGATGGGCCCTTCACTGCGTTCGCGCAGGCCGCGCGAGACCCCGCGCAGCCGTGGCCGGCCCCGCCAGATGGCCTCTCGCTGCAATCGGCCGACGACACGGACCTCGAGGCCCTGGGCGGCGCGCGATGGCTGCGCGCGCGGCTCCTCGAACGCACCGCCGCGGGGGTGTCCCCCGCCGAGGCCGCCCACCAGATGCTCGTGCTGGTGCCGGACGACCAGGCACGGCTCGCGCTCTGGCAAGCGCGCCTCGAAGACGCGGGCTTGCCCGTCCGCGCGCGCGGGTGGGCGACGCTCGCCGACACCGCGATGGGCCGGTGGGCGGTGGCGCTGCTTCGGCTCGCCGGCTGCACCACCCAGCCGGTGCGGCGAGAGGTGCTCGCCGCGGTTTTCGGTACGCCCGCGTGGCGCATGCCCGCCGGCGGGCGGCGGTCCGACGTCCGGGCGCTGCTTCGCAGCCTTCGTCGCCCCACGATTACAATCGGCGCGCTCCGCGCGCACGCTGCGGCGTGGTTTCAGGCGCGGCAAGACGCGTTGTTCAGCCGCGACGCCGCCGACGCCGACACCCGTGAAAAGGACCAGGAAGACCTCCGCGCCCGCGCCGAGGCGGTGGACACCCTGCTCGGGTGGGTGGAAGACGCGCTCGGGCAGCGCGGCCCCACCGTCTGGGCCGCCACCCGAGCGCTTCTGCGAGAGAGCCGGTTCGCCACCCAACGCGTGCTGGGCGCCAAACAGCAGCGCGCGCACCTCGCGGCGCTGTCCGGCGTACAAGACGCGATCGACGATCTGGCGCAGCTCGACACCGAGGGCGCGTCCGCCCCGGCATGGCAGCAACTGCAAAACGCCCTCGGCCAGCGCGGGAGCGGGTGGCGCGAACGCCCCTCGGTCGGCGTCCGCTTGCAGACCTGGTCGGCCTGGGACGGGAAGCCGGCGACGGACATCATCCTCGCCGGGCTCGAAGAGGGCGGCTGGCCCTGCGCGCCGGCGCAGCGCTCGGCCGACGAAGCGGAGCTCGCAACGGCGCTCGGCCTCGGCACCCCCATCGACGAATTGCGCCGTCAGTCGGCCGTCTTCGCGCGGGCGCTCGCCGCGGCGTCGGAGGGGGGCCAGGCCCTGCTCTCCTGGTCGTGCCGGGACAGCGCCGGGGCCGACACCTTCCCGGGCGCGGCGCTCGCCGGCCGCCCGATGGAGATCGCCCGCCCGGCGCGCAGCCTGTCGGAGCCGGAACGGGCCCACCACAACGCGAAAGCCGCCGCCTGGAAGGCCCGCTGTGCGCACATCGCCGAGCGCGACCTCCTGCCCGCCACCATCGAGGCGGCCAACAATCCGGCAGACCTCCGGCTATTCCCCCGCCCGAATGGCGTGGAGGATGCCGGGTGGGAGCGCGCAGCGCGCGCGGCGGCGCACACCGCCACGGTGACGGAGCAGCGGCGCGACGGGCCGAGCAAGGACGTCCCCGGCCCGTGGGGCGGCGCGCTCGGGGCGCCGGTCCCGGAGCAGCAGTGGTCCGCGACCGCCCTGGAGGCGATGGGCCAGTGCCCCACCAAGTTTTTCCTCAGTCGCCTGATGCGGGCGGCGCGCGAAGAAGACGCCGGCACCTACCTGGACGCCCAGGAGACCGGCACGCTCATGCACGCCGCCTTCGCGCGGGCGGCGATGGCGAAGCTCGAGGCGGGCGGCGTGTGGGACCTCCAGCCCAGCGATGGCCAGGACGCGGCGGCCTTCGCGGCCGGGCGGGCAGCGGAGGTGGACGACGCGCTCCGCGAGGAGGTCCGCGCGCTCCGGGCGGCTCACCGCACCTTGGGCGCGGGGATCGCAGAGGTGACGCGGGCGCGCTGGCAGCAGGCGGCGGAGCGGTCCCTGGTGGAGGAGGCGAAGGCTCCGCGGGGTGGGCGGTTGCTCCAGATCCAGGAGTCCGACCTCGAAGATCCCGACACCCTTCTGCGGGTGGATTGCGCGCAGGTCAGAGCGTACCGGGCGGCGCTCGACGGGGCGCAGCGCGCCCGTGCGTTTTTGGAGGAGCTGGGGACGTCCTTCAAAACCAAAAAGGCGCTGGACGATCGCGCGATGGAGCTGGGCATCGCCGCGCACAAGCCGTTCCTCTCCCGGAGCGCACTGGAGGGCGCCTACTCGAACCAATGCCTTGACACCGCAGCCATCCATAAGCTCATCGACGCGAAGCTGAGCCCGATCAAGAGCATGGCCGCGCAGGGCGCCGCGCCGGCGCTCGCATCGGACCGCGCCGCAGTCCCCCGGGCCGTCCACGCGGTGGAGTGG
>JBEIVK010000618.1:0-2851 GCA_040373935.1 Alphaproteobacteria bacterium | reverse complement strand
GCCGACCGCGGAGGAGGCCCGCCGGCGGCCGGCACGGCCGGCGGGGCGCCCCTCTCTGGATGGACGGATGGGAGGGCTCTCGGCGTCGTTCGCGGCGGCCGGGCGCGCGAAAGGGGCCGGCGGCGCGGCGGCTGGGCGCGCGCGCTTCCGGGGTGCGCCCGTTGCTCACTGGTAAGAAATAGTCCTTAAACTTGGGTAAAGCATTTCCGTGGATTGCTGGGCGAGAACGTTTCTGATGGGCCCTGCAATCTGGTGGATGCAGCGCGAGACCTCCGCTGCGGAACCGATTGCAGGAGATTTCCATGACCATTCGTGGGGCGGGTGTCCTTTTGTCTTTGCTGGCCGTCGGGCGGCCGGCGCATGCGGCGTACTGGTGGGTCAGCCCCCTGCGGGGCGATGACGCGGCGACCGGCGCGGGGCCGGAGGAGTCGCTGCGCACGCTGGGAGAGGCGGCGGTGCGGGCCGGCGACGGCGACACCATCTACCTCGGGGCTGGTGAATACACGGAGGATGTCCGGCTGGACGCAGACGGGCTGCAGCTTCGCGCGGCGGAGGGGGCGGTCTTCACCCCGACGCGGACCGGCCTGCGGGTCTTCGGCTCGGAGGTCCTGGTCGAAGGCGGCCTGTGGACAGGGGGTGACGGGCAAGGTGCGGCGCTGGAGGTGCGGGCGGGCGGCAGCTTGACGGTGCGCGGCGCGACCGTGCGGGGCTTTGTGGGCACGGGCGCGCTGGCCCGGGGTGGGCGCCTCGGCTTGGAGACGGTGGTCATCGACGGGGTGGAGGGCGCGGCCCTCGTCGTGCAGGAGGGTGGGGCGGCCGAGGTGCGGGACACCGTGCTCCGCGGTTTTCCGGCCGTGACGGAGCCGTCGTCCCTGGTGGTGGCGACGGGCGCGGGGAGCACGCTGCGCCTCGTCCACTCGACCGTGCGGGGCGCGCCGCGGACCTGCGTGCGGAGCCTGGACGGGGCGTGGGTGGAGCTCGAGGCGGTGCTGGTGACGGCCTGCGGGGTCGAAAGCGAGGCCACCACCAACAACTTCGCGGTCGCTGCGGGGGATGGCGCGGGGGCGGCGGTGCGCGCGAGCCAGCTCATGGGCCAGGGCAGCGCGCCGCACAGCCGGGTCACGTCGGGGGCGGTGGAGGTGGACGCGGCCACGGTGGTGAACGGCGTGGTGGACCTTCGCGGCTTCGGCCAGCGACCCACGGTGCTGGCCATCACCGTGGACGACCTCCCGAACATCGACAACGCGTCGGCCTTGGCGCCGGTGGTGGAGTCGGTGGGCGGCCGCCTCAGCTTCTTCGTGAACTCGCCGGAGCTGGTGACGGACGCGAGGCGCGCTGCGTTGCGGGAGCTTGCGGCGGCAGGCCATGAGATCGGCGGCCATGCGCGGTCGAATGGCCTGCTCACCCAGGAGATCCCCTTGGTCTTGCGGTGGGACGGCGCGGGGGCCTTGCCCGTGACCGTCTCCGAGGATGGCGCGGCCCTCACCGTGGGCACCGGCGCGGCGGCGCGCACGTGGGCGCTCGGAACCGGCGGACTTCACTCTCTGCTGGCGCTCTGCGCCGCGCTGGGGGAGGTGGACGGGCTGACGTGCACCGTCGTCTCCACGGACCCGAGCGCCCTGCCGACGGGGGCGGACCCGACGGGGTTGGAGAGCGGGACCCGCGTCCTCGGGGCGGGCGTGGACACCGAATGGCCCTGGGACCGGCGCTTGCCGAGCGCGGGGGGGCGGCACTTTCGAAACGAGCTGGTCCTGCCGCGGGAGCTGCTGTCGGAGTGGATCGGGGCGGAGGTGCGGACGCTCGCCTACCCGGGCCAGAGGCACGACGCCTGGGTGCGCGAAGCGGCGGCGGACGCCGGCTTCTGGAGCGCGCGCGGCGGGTCTGGGTTCACCAACGCCGACCACCGGCTCTGGGCGCCTTTTGATCCCTTTCAGGCGCCGATGTCGCTGTCCGTCGATGCGGTGAAGGGGCCGGGCTACGCGGCGCTCGATCGCCCCGCGCGGGAGGAGCGGGTGCGCGCCTTCGCGCGGGCCTGGTCGGCCTGGGCCCGCGAGGTCGATGCCGTGGGCGCGCTGACGATCCACAGCGAAGGGACGTTCTCGCCGGAAGAGCTCGGCTGGTTGGTCGACGCGTTGGCGGCGGAAGCGGGCTGGCATCCCACGCTCGGGGCGCTGCGCGACCGATGGGAGGCGGAGGGGCTGCCGCTGGAGGACGGACGGTGGCAGATGCCGGGGGGCCCGGTGGACGACATTGTCCCCGGTCCGCGCTTTGCCGGCCGGGATCGGGCGCCCGCCGACGCCGCCCGCACGGAGGACGCGGCGGGCCGGCCCATCTACGGGGCGCCCGACATCGGCCCCTTCGAGCACCAGCCGACGGGGGAGGCCGGCCGGGACGGGGTCCCGTTCCGAGTGCCCGTCGTGGTCTACGCCGATGGGCGCTTCGACGGGTCTCCCGACGGGCTTCCGCTGGGGCTCGCGCCCGCGGCGGTGCCGGCTGCCGGGCCGCGGCCGGCCTGGGCCACCGTGACCGTGGACGGCTGGTCCGCCGTCGAGCGGCGCTTCACCGTGGCCGGCGGCGCGGGGGCCGGCTGCCTCTATGTGGGGGACCTCGGGAGCGGCGCGTCCTGGGCATGGACGGCGCCCGATGGGACGCGGCGCACGGTGCGGGCCGACGGGGACGGGCGCGCGGCCGTGGCGTGGAAGGGCGGCGCGGGCGCGCACAGCTGGACCCAAGGCGGCGCCGATGCGCCGCTGGCGCAGACCTGCGGGCCGCGCGCCCAGGACGACGCTGCGCCCGAGACGCCGCCGCAGGAGGTCGCGGCGCGGCGCGGGGCTCCCGCGGCGGGCGGGTG
>JBEIVK010000504.1:0-3494 GCA_040373935.1 Alphaproteobacteria bacterium | reverse complement strand
GGCCCGCCCGCGCTCACGGCGTCGGCGCGGCGGTGTCCGTGGCGCCAGCGCCCCCGCGGGCGGCCGCGGCGCCGTCTGCGGCGGGGCCGGGGCCCGCGTTCGGGTCGTCCATGTAGCCGAGAGCGGCGAGGGTGGCTTGCAAGTCGGCGTCCATCGGCGCGGCGACGCGGGGCAGGCGGCGCTCGGGAACGGCGGCCTCGAAGCCGGCGCGGGCGGCGTCCAGATCGGCGCGGGCGGCCTCGGCGCTGGGGCCAGCGAGGGCCCCGTCTTCTGCCGGGTCGAGGGTGAGATCGAACGCAGCGGGCGCCGGGCCGGGGAGGAGATCCTCGCCCCAAATGCCCTTCAGACGCCCATCGGGTGAGACAGCGAGGCGCCCCTCGCGCTGCGAGACGAGGGGCCCCGGGGCGTCGGCGCGGACGTCCCAGGTGGCCGGTACGCCGAGCGCGCGGGTGAGGAAGTCGGCGGTGGCCGCGGTGCTGAGGGTGGCCGGCACGCGCACCGGGCCGCCGCGGCCGATCCACGGGACGTGGGTGAGCGCCTCGAAGACGTGGTGCTCGTGGCCCATGAGGCCATGCTCGCCCAGCATCTCGCCGTGGTCGCTGGTGAAGACGATGGCGGTGTCGGCGCGGTGGGGGCCGAGGGCGTCGAGGATGCGGCCGAAGAGGCGGTCCTGGTCTTCGACGACCGCGTGGTAGGCCCGGTGGTAGGCCGCGACCCGCGCGGGGCCCATCTGCCGGGCCGCGTGGAGGCCGAGGCCGCGGAGGGTGCGCGCGGCCCCCGGCACCCGCCAGCGCGCGGCGGCGACGCGCGAGGGCTTGAGCGGCGAGTGTGGGCCGTGAAGGTGCAAATAGACGAAGTGGCGGGGCCCGGACGGGTCGCCGACGGCGGGCCAGGCGGCCACCTCCGCGGCGAGGGCGGCCGGCATCTCGCGGTCCGTGCGGCGCTCCCAGCGGGCGAAGCCGCGGTTGTGGCCGAGACCGGCGCCGAGCAAGGCGTTGTTGTAGTAGCCGGCCGTCGAGAAGCCCGCGCCCGTCAGCACCTCCGCGAGAAACGGCGTGGCCGGTGCGTTCGGATAGGTCTCGCCGGCATGCCGCAAGAAGCGCGGGAAAGGCTCGTTCCAGCCGTGCGCGCGGACGTGCTGCCCGGTGAACAGCGAGAAGACGGCGGGGGCCGTCCAGGTGCTCGGGCTCCAGGCGCGGGTGGGCGCCTGGCCGGCGGCGGCGAAGGCGTCGAGGTGCGGGGTGTGGGCGCGGGCCACGGCGTCGGCGCGCAGGGTGTCGACGACGATGAGCAGGGCGTGGCGGGGCGCGGCCGGAGCGGGCGGCTCGACCGACCACTCCACGACGCGCACCGGGCCGGCGCGCAGGCCGAGCGCGACGGCGAGGCGCTTCCGCAGCCCAGGTTGGAGGGCCAGCAGGAGCGCGACGCCAAGGGCGACGACCGCGAGCGCCCCGCCGAGGCGGCGGGCGCGGCTCACGGGCGCCCCGCAGAAGCGGGCGCGGCGCCCCGGGGCAGCCCAAGGCGCAGGAGGGCCGGCAGGAGGAAGAGGTCTCCCAGGAGCGCCGCGACCATCGTCACGGCCGACAGGATGCCGAAGTGCCGGGTGGAGGTGAGGTCTGACCAGCCGAGCACGCCGAAGCCCACCACGAGCAGGACGCTCGTGAGCACCATGGCATGCCCGCTGCCGGCGAGGGTGCGCCGGATGGCGTCGTCGATGCCGTGGCCGCGGGCGCGCTCCTCACCGTAGCGGCTGAGGAAGTGGATGGTGTCGTCGACCGCGAGGCCCACCGCGACCGTGAAGCTCACGATGTTGCTGGTCTGGAGATCGGCGCCGATGACCCGCAAGGCCGCCAAGGTGAAGGCGAGGGGCACGAGGTTGGGCACCAGCGCGATGAGCGTCAGGCGTGCGCTGCGCGTGATCCACGCGAAGACGCCGGCGCAAATCCCGAAGACGAGGAGCAGGCCCCAGAGGAGGTCCCGGATGAGCTTGTCCACGCCGAGGGCGGCCATGATGCCGTCCCCGGTGAGCACGACCCGCTGCCCGGTGCCGGCGAAGATGCGGGCCGCCTCGGCATCGAAGTCCCGGCGGAAGGCCAGCACCTCGCGGCCCCCGGCGTCCGCCACCAGCGCGAGCACCCGCGCCTGGGCCTGCGAAGGGTCCAGCACGCCGTCCAGCGGCGCATCGCCGGCGATCTCGGCCAGCAGAAGCTCTTGCGCGACCAGCTCCGGCGTGCCCGGCAGCGGCCCGTCGCCCCCGAGGGACTGGTGCAGCGCGCCGATGCGGGCGGCCGGGCTGGAGGTCCAGCCCACGAGGGGCGAGGCGCGCATCCACGCCTCCAACGCCGCGACCCGCGCGAGCTGCTCGGGGGCGACCTGCGAGCCGGGCGGGCCCTCCAGGTGCGCAAAGACGGGGATGACCCCCGACAGCTCGGCCTGCGCGAGGTGGACGGCCGTGTGCGTGGGTGTACCGGGCGGGTACATCTCCAGCAGCCGCGAGTTGGGCCCGACGGCCCGCGCATAGAGGGCGGCCGCCCCGGTGAGCGCGACGGTGCCCGCGAGCACGGCCCACGGGCGCTCCAAGCAGAGCCGCGCGATCGCGGCCAGCGCGCCCTCCCCCAGCGGCCGCGCACCGGGGCGGGCCTCCCCCCGCGCCGGCACCGCGCCGAGGGGCACGAACGCGAGGAAGACGGGCAGCAGGCCGAGGATCACGACGTAGCAGATCCCCAGCGCCAGGCTCGCCTGCTGGCCGAAGGTGCGCATCGCCGCGGTGTCGGCCACGAGCAGCGACAGAAAACCCGCCGCCGTCGTGAAGGTGGTGAAGAAGCAGGGGAGCGCCATCGCGCGCAGCGTGCGGCCCATCGCGCCCGGGGCGTCCGCGGGGGTCAGGGCCAGCTCTTCTCGGTAGCGCGCCGTGATGTGGATGCCGTCGGCCACGCCGATGACGACCACGAGCACCGGCACCAGCACCGACAGCACGTTCATCGTGAGGCCGAGGGCGACGATGGCCGAGAGCGCCCAGACATCGGCCACCAACACCGCAAAAAGCGGCATCAGGCCCAAGCGCAACCGGCGAAAAAGCAGGACGATGGTGACCGCGAACAGGCTGGCCACCACCGGCAAGAACACGAGCTGGTTGTCGCGCATCAGGCCGACCACCTCGACCCGCACCCACGGCACGCCGGTGCGGTGGCGCTCCACGCCGCCGGGCAGCGGCACGGCCTCGACCCGCGCGAGCACCTCGCGCAAGGCGGGCTCCAGATCTGCGACGCGCTCCAGACGGCGATCGATGCGGATGCGCAAGGCCGCGGTGTCCCCATCGGGAGACACGAGCAGGCGCCGCCACACGGGCTCGGCGGCGAGCCGCGCGAGGGCCACCGCAGGCGGGGCGTCCTCCCAGGGCACGCGCACCAGCAGCGCGCCGTCAGCGGCGTCGACCACCGGCGCGTTCACCGGGCTGTCCACGCGCTCCACCCCGGGCGCGCCGGCGGCGGCGG
>JBEIVK010000174.1:0-7350 GCA_040373935.1 Alphaproteobacteria bacterium | reverse complement strand
GGGCCGCCGCCCGGGCATTGGCTCGGCCCCGTGCTCGCGGCACCCGCGGGCCGCGTGCGCTCCATCGCGGTCGGCACCGCCGAGGGCGGGGGCCCGCTCGGCGCCACCGGGGTGGACTGGCTTCGACTGCTGGCCCTCGTGCGGCTCGGCGCGGCGGACGGCGTGCACGTCGAGGCCGACTGGGCGCGCTTCGGCCGGGGATTCGGACAGCTCGCGCTGCTCTGCGGGGCAGACGACTTCGGCCTCGTCCCGGCCGGGCCGGACGGCGAGATGGTGGACGGCGAAGTGCCGATGGGCGTGGCGGAGGCCGAGCGCTGCTTGCGGCTGGCCGGCTTCACGCCCGTCCCCCGCGGCCCCGACTTCGCCCCGCTGGGCGAGGCCCGCACCGCCGCCGAGGCCCTGGGCCGCCCGCTGCGCCGCCTCGACGCCGCGCGGCCGCCCGGTCTCCGCTGACCGCCGCGATGCGCCGC
Source organism: Alphaproteobacteria bacterium (assembly GCA_040373935.1). GTDB lineage: Bacteria > Myxococcota_A > UBA796 > UBA796 > UBA2385 > JBEIVK01. The sequence goes on along the minus strand of JBEIVK010000174.1, from coordinate 6,880 downwards.
TTCTCCGCGCGGTGGGTCTGGGCCCCGGACGGCTTCATCGGGCCGGCCGCCGTGGATGTCGGTCCGCACGGCGAAGTGGCGCAGATCTCCACGTTGCCGCCGGGCACCGCCGTCCCGTCCGGTGCCCTGCTGCCCGGCTTCATCAACGCGCACACCCACCTGGAGCTGTCGGCCTGTCGCGGCAAGGTGCCAGGCGGCGCGGGCAGCGTGCCCTGGGTGGAGGCGCTCCGGGCGCTCGGCTTGCCCCCGGACCCCGCCGCCGCAGATGCCGCCGCGCGAGAGGCCGCGGCCACCGGCACCGCGGTCCTCATCGACACCACCAACCGCGGGGACACCGAGTCCCACCTGCGGGCCGCAGGCCTGTCTGGGGTCGTTCAGGTCGAGTGCCTCGGGCTGGACCCGGGCCGCTGGGCCCCCGCCCTCGACGCCGCCCGTGCCCGCCAGGGGTCCCGGCAGGTGGCCGTGCGGGCGACGGCCCACTCGCCCATCTCCTGCGCGCCGGACTTGCTGCGGGCGGCGCTCGGCGCGCCGAACGAGCGGGCCATCGGCGCCGCGCCCACCCTCCATTGCGACGAGGACGCCGCGGACGCGCTGCTGCTGGGCGGGCGCGCGGGCCCGTGGGCGGATTTTCACGCGGGCATCGGCCACGACTGGGCGACGCGGCTGCCGGCAGGGCCGTCCGGCGTCGCGGTGCTCGACGCGCTGGGCCTGCTCGGGCCTCGCCTCGGCCTCGTGCACCTCGTTCATGCGCGCCCGGCAGACCTGGACCGCATCGCGGCCACCGGCCCGGTCGCCGTGCTGTGTCCGCGGAGCAACCTCCACATCGGCGGCCGACTGCCCGATGTCCCCGGCATGGTCCGCCGGGGCATCCCCCTCGCGCTGGGCACCGACAGCCTCGCCAGCGCGCCCGACCTCGACCTCCTCGCCGAAGCCGCGGCCCTCGCCGCCGCCTTTCCCGCGTTGCCCGCCACCCGCCTCCTCTCCGCGCGGTGGGGCGGCGCCGCCCTGCTCCCGGCCGGGCACGGCCGCGGCGCGCTCACCCCCGGGGCCCACCCCGGCCTCCTCCACCTCCATCTCCCGCCCGAAACAGCGGATCCGGCCCGGGCCCTGCTCGACGGGTCCCGCTGGCCGCGCGCCTGGCTCACATGAGCGCCTTCTCGCAGATCCGCGCTTTTGCGCGCGACATCAAGCTCTCCCACACCGTGTTCGCGCTGCCCTTCGCGCTGGCCACCACGGTCCTCGTGCACCGCGCGTCGCCCGTGTCCCCCGCGCAGTGGGGGTGGATCCTCCTCGCGATGGTCGGGGCGCGCAGCTCGGCGATGGGGTTCAACCGCTTGGTGGACCGCAAGCTGGACGCCGCCAATCCCCGCACCGCCCAGCGCGAGATCGTCGCCGGCCGTCTGCAGGTGGGCTGGGCCTGGGCGCTCACCGTCGGCGCCGCCGCGCTGCTCGTGCTCGCGGCGGGCATGCTCCACCGGCACGCGCTCTACGCTTCGCCCCTCGTCCTCGGCGTTCTCTGGGGCTACTCGCTCGCCAAGCGCTTCACGGCGTGGTGCCACATCTGGCTCGGGGTGGCGCTCGGCCTGTCGCCGGTCTCGGCGTGGCTGGCGCTCACGGGCACGGTCGCGCCGCCCGCGGTCCTGCTCTCGGTGGTCGTCCTCACGTGGGTCGCCGGGTTCGACGTGCTCTACGCCCTGCAAGACCGCATCTACGACCAGGCGGCCGGCTTGCGGAGCGTGCCGGCGGTGCTCGGCGCCCGCGGTGCGCTGCTCCTGAGCGCCGGGCTGCACGTCGTCACGGTCGCCGCGCTCGCCGCGCTCCCGTCGCTCGTGCCGCTCGGCCCTACCTATTGGGTGGGGGTCGCGGCCATCGCGGCCATCCTCGTCTGGGAGCACCGCATCGTCGGGCCAGACGACCACTCCCGCATGAACGAGGCGTTCTTCCTGGCGAACAGCCTCGTGTCCGTGATCTTCCTGGGTGCCGTGCTCGCCGCCGGAGCGCCCGCCTCCCCCTGACTCATGGTGCCCCCACCGGGATCCGTACCGGCGGGCAATGCACCGTCCCGCGCCCGCACCGCCCCCCGCCACCGGCGGCACCCTGATCCAGCGGGTCCTCCGCCGGTTCGGGGCGGGCAGCGACGCGCCGGTCACGCCGCGCGCGGGCCCACCCCCGACGCCGGCCCAAGTGTTCGTGGTGTCCTGCAGCGACGGGACGCTGCGCCTGCGGGGCCCCGGGCTCGACCACCGGCGCGTCGGAGCGGACGCCGACGCGCACGCCTGGGCCGTCGCCGCCCTCGCCGCCCACGCCACCACCGACTGCGCCGCCCCCCCTGGCCGGCCGGGCCGACGCCCCGGGGAGCGAGGCGGTCACCGACTGGGCCTGTCTCCACCTCGGGGCGCGCTACTGGATCGGCACGCTGATCGCCGAAGGCGGGCGCCTGCGCATGGTGGTTCCCGGCGAAGAGCGCCCTCTGTTGGACCTCGACCCCGGCGCCTGGTCCTGGGCCGCGGGGCCCACAGAGGCCCTGCGCATCGAGAGCGGGCCCACGCAGCTCCCGCTCCTGCTCGCCGGCGGCGAGGCCATGCGGCGCGACATCGCCGCACGCGACGACCCGCCCACCCGCGTCCTCGGACGACCGGACGACGCAGCCCTCGCCGTCGCGCTGGGCCGGGGCCGGCTCGTGCGGGTCTCCCTCGACGGCATCGCCGTTCCCGCCCGTCCCGACGCGCTCCGTCCCCACAGCGGCGGGTGGTCCTTGCGCCTCGACGCCACCATCGCCGTCCGGGATGGAGCCGGGATCTCCATCACGGTCGCCGCCGAGGACGGGCTCTACGCCTGCGAAGGCACGGTGTCGGGCGTGTGGTCCGTCCACCGGCGCCACGCCGACCCCTCCGGAGAGCGCCTGCTCCGGTTGGCGACGCCGGTGGTGTGGACCCGGCACAACGTGCGGTCGAGCGGGCGCAGCGCGGTGGACCTCCCCGGCACCGTGGAGTTCAGCGGAGAACGGACCGCCGTGCAGCTTGTGGACCTCAGCGTGGAGGGCGCGGGCCTGCGCTGCCGGGCGCCGCTGCCGATCGGGGCCGCCGTGGTGCTCGTGCTGGCAGGCGCGGACGGGCCGCTTCGGCTGCCAGGGCGGGTGGTGCGCGCCCGCCCGCGGGCAACCCACCCGCGCGTCGGCCTGCGGTTCGACCCCCTCACCCTCGCGAGCACGGACGCCCTGCGCGCGTTCATCCTCGCCGCGGGCGCGGCCGGTTAGGCGCTCTCGCATGCGCAACCGCCTCGCGATCGTCGGCCTCCTCGCTTGCGCCCCGGCGTGTGGGGGCGACGCTCCGCCCGCCGACGCAGCGGCCACCCCGGCCACGGCGGAGGCGCGTCCGAAAGGCCTCGCCATCGACGAGGCCGGCGGCCACCCCGAGGGCCCCATCGGCCGCGAGAAGTCGCACTTCTTCGGGCTCGTCGGCGCGCCGCGCACCGTCTCTCTCCAAGATGGGCGCACGCTCCAGGTGTTCACCAATCCAGGCCACCTGTGCAAGGTGGGCGACGTCGCCTTCGAAGAGTGCGAGTGGCTGTTCGACCGCACGACGATCCTCCGCTCCCACCGCCTCGCCTCGCGCAAGGCCGCCGCCACCACCTGCGCCGCGGCCAAGGCCACGCTGGAGGAGGCCTACGGCCCGCCCTCGGTCAACGGCGGCGAGGCCGTCTGGCAGGGCGAGCGCATCCGCATCCGCTGGCGCGACGACACCGCGGGGCGCACCCGCCGTTGCTTCATCGACTACGAAGATCGTCTCTTCTGGGGCTGACGGGCGCGGGCTCCAGCCCGATCACCTCCCAGCGCAAGTCCGGCGGGACCACCCGCACCCCGGAGCCGCGCACCCACACGCGGCCTCCCGGCGGCAGGAGGCGGAGGGGGCGAAGGTCAAAGACCCGCGGGCAGTCCGAGACGACGAGCGCGCGCAGGCTGCGCAAGGCCGAGAGCGGAGACAAGTCCTCGACCTCCGCGCAGCCATGCAGCACGAGCGCCTGCAGCCCATCGAGGGTGGCGAGGGGCGAGAGGTCCTGCAGGCCGGTGCACCGGCCGAGATCGAGCCAGCGCAGCGCGCCCACCCGCCCGAGGGGCTCCAAGGAGCGCAAGGCCGCGCAGCCGCGGAGGTCGGCCCAGCGCAGGGCCTCCAGCGCCTCCAGCGGGGCCAGATCCTCCACCGCCGCGCAATCGCGGAGGTCCAGGCGCTCCAGGTGGGTGAAGTGCGCGAGGGGGGACAGGTCGCGCACCGCGCGGCAGCCCGACAGATCCAGGCTGGTGAGGCCCTCGACCTGCCGGAGCGGCTCGAGGTCCACCGCCCAGGGCGGCACCCGGCGGCGCTCCGCCGCCCACCGCCCCACTGCCTCCGACAAAAGGCGCCCAGCGGCCTCCTTCACGCGGGGCGGGACCGCCGGCAAGTCCCCGGCCAGGGCGCGCGCGAGGGGCCCGAGATCCTCCAGCTCGCCCAGGGTGCGCGCGCGGCTGCGCCCCAACACCTGCCGATAGACCCGCTCGGCCATGCCGGGCTGCGCGGAGAGCACCTCAAAGACAGCGACCAGCTCCCCGTGCGACGCAGGCGTGCGCGCCCAGGCCTTGAGCGTGCGCACCGCCTGCTCGGCCGGGGCGTCGCCCGGCTGGGCGAGGTCGGCCGCGAGATGGACCGCCGCGAGCAAGCGCTGGTGTTCGGCGCGCACGAACGCGAGGCCGACCCCGCGGCTGCACACCACCCCGGGGCGCACCGAGGCCCCTCCGACGAAGCGCAGCGCGGCGTCCTCGCCCGGATCCGCGTGCCCGCCGGCCCGCGCCGCCTCGCGGACCAGGTCCACGCACCGGCCGAAGGGCACGACGCCGCCGGGGGCCGCTTCGGCCGCCCGGGCCAGGGCCTCCACCCACGCGCGCCGCAGCGGGGCGCCGACGCGCTCGGCGCCGGGGGCCTCGTCCAGCACGCTGATCCACGCGGCGACGAGCCAGTCCAGCAGGGCAGCCCGGTCTCGGGGCAGCGCTGCCCGCGCGGCCCACACCAGGCCGAGCAGCGCGAGGAAGCCGGGCGAATCCGCGATGGCCGCCGCCCCGGGCGAAGCATCCACGGCGGCGAGGAAGGCCGCCGCGTCGGCCGGCGGGTCCGCGTGACCGGCGAGCAGAGACCACCGCTCGGCCTGGGCACGGGCCTGGGCACGGTCAAAGGGGAGGACGGACCAGGCCGGCACCGTCGGCACGGCGGGCGCGTCGAGGCCGGCGAGGCTGGCCGGCAGCGGGCCCGCGTCGAGGGCGTCGCTGCGCAAGGGCGCCGCCTCCCAGGCCGCGGCCTCCGAGGCAAAAATCCAGGTGCAGAGTGGCCAACGCCACATGCCGTCCAGAATGGCCTCGTCGAGCGCCTCGCGCAGCCGCGGCTCCTGCACGAAGTCGAAGTCGTCCAGCACGAACAGCACCTGCCCACGGGCGAGCAGCTCGGGCAGCAAGGCATCCAAGCCGGGCGCCCAGAAGGGCAGCGCGCGCAGCGGCGCGAGCAGCGACTCGAAGCTCCGGCCGTCCGGGCGGAGCGGCAGCACGCGCAGCGGCACCGGCAGCGGGACCATGCGTCCCAGGCGGTCGATGGCCGGGTTGCGGCCGGGGTCTGTCAGCGCGTGGACCAGCGATGCGAGGAGCGTCGTGCGCCCGCTGCCGGGGCCGCCCAGCACCGCGAGGCTGCGCGCGTGATCCAGCGCCGTGAACAGGTCCACGCCCTCGCCGCGCCCCCGCGCGAGCCGCGGCGGCACGAACAACTCGTCCAGGGGCACGCCGGGCCCCGCCTGCCCGGCCGGGGGCGGGAGCGGCAGGCGCGCGTGGGCCTGCCGCAGCCACGCGAGGAGGCGAATCAACGGCCCGTGATCCCAGGGGTCGAGGAAGGTGCCGGGGTCAGCGGGCGGGCGGGGCGGAGGGAGCGCGGCCATGGCGCCATCGTAGCGCGGCGCGGGCAGGCGCGGCGCCCTGACCAACCCGTGACGACGGTCGACGCAGGCCGGGCTATGGTGAGGCCATCGTCTGGGAGTCGTCCATGGTCAGCGTGCTGCTCGTCTCCGCTCTCGCGTCGGCCCAAGAAGCGCCGCCCATCGTCAACGGCAGCACCACGCGCGACTACGAGCCCGTCGGCGCGCTGATGATGTGCGACAACCGCAACTACTGCTTCGACTTCTGCTCGGCGTCCATCTTCGACACCGAGTGGGTCGTCACCGCCGCCCACTGCGTCGACGCCATCGATGAGTACGCCGGCTACGGCTACGACCCCTACTTCGTCATCGGCTCCGACGTGAGCGACGGCATCACCGACTACGATCTCATCGACTTCTGGGAGCAGCACCCGGACTGGAACGCCTCCAACCTCCAGAACGACATCGGCATCCTGCACTTGCAGAGCGGCATCACGTCGGCCGGCACCGTCCTGCTCAACACGGAGGCTGTGGACAACTCCTGGCTCGGCTTCGAGCTTCGCTACGTGGGCTTCGGCATCACCGGCGACGGCCGCTCGGACTCCGGCACCAAGCGCTACACCGACATCCCCATCTACGACTACGACCGTCAGTTCGTCGTGGCCTACGATGAGTCCGGCCGCACCAACGTCTGCCAGGGCGACTCGGGCGGCGCCGGCCTCTACGAAGACGGCTCCTCGCTCGTGCTCGTGGCCGTCAACAGCTATGTCACGCCGCGCTGCAACGGCGGCGCCACTGGCGGCGCGCGCGTCGACACCTACGTCTCCTGGCTGGAGAGCTACCTCGGCTCCGACCCGGGCGGCGGCAGCTCCGGCGGCGGAACCTCCGGCGGCGGCAGCTCCGGCGGCGGAACCTCCGGCGGCGGCAGCTCCGGCGGCGGAACCTCCGGCGGCGG